>JAFXHW010000235.1 GCA_017533545.1 Clostridia bacterium | reverse complement strand
TTCTCGCCGTTGACGTAAAGGGTGAGAGTTGAGCCGTCGTATACCGCCACAACGTGATAGTACTCGCCGACGGCATATTCAAATCCCACGTTTTTGAAGCGGAAGCGGGCATCGCTAAGACGGAAATCAACGGTTCCCTTACCGTTTTCAAAAGCGGAGGCGGTCAGTCCGAAGGCGGCGTTGTACTGCGCCGATATTATAGGCAGATAGGAAAAGCTCGGTGCGGCATCCACTTTGAAATAGGCCTCAAAGGTGAATTTCTTGCCGATGAGGTAGGAATATGGAGTGTAGGGACCCACTTTTACCGTGCTGCCCGACGTTCCGTTAACGGTGATGACGTTTTTGCCGATGCTCTCGTCATAGCTGATGATGGGAGTGTCGGTCGCAGTGACGGACAGGGCAAAGGGAGCTTCGTTCGAGATGCCATTTTCGGTTATCTCGATGCACGCGAGATCGGGTGTAAGGCTCGACGGAGAGTTGGGACGAGAAAAGTTTGCGGTTATGGGCATTGAATAAAGGGCGGCCAATTCGTTTATTTGCGATTGGAAGAGGGGATTTATGGCACGAACGGCGGCATTGTAGCTTCGTCCCGGCTCAAGATCGCGTACCGTTACGCTTAAAAGTGTGTCGGGACCCGTTCTGAAATATTCGCATTGCTTATATATCTTCGTAACCGTCTGCCAGTCCTCGTCGGTTATCTTTATCTCGTAAAGCTTGCCGAGAAGGGAATTCTCGGATACGGCAGGAAAAGTGACGGTAACTGCATCGGGCGCAATGGGAGCTACGACGACCGATGCGCTGTCGTCAAAGAAAATATCGTCGGACTTGTAACGGTCCCGAGTGTATACGAAATTTTCCTTTCCCCATGCTTCGATCATACGCGCCTGACCGACGAATCTGCCTTGTATAACGTCCCAGCAGCGCAATCTCATTCTGCTTTGCGCATCAAGCTCAACGATCCAGCACTGAGAATAGTTTTCATTGTCGTATTCTTCAAAGTATTCTCCGCCGGTGTAATCGTCCATATGATAATTGTAGACTGCGCCCGTGTGAATGCGGGTGAAATTTTCTTGAATTACCGAGCGCTCATCGTTTGTTACGGCGTGTGTGTGGCCCGAAAAAAGAACGGTGTTGTCGTATTTGCTTAAAATATCATAAAGCGAGTCAAAACCGAGGCTGTTGGGCGTGATGATGGGGGAATCGCCAAGGTGGTTGATTACGAAGATCGGCTTGTCGGGACCGCTGTCGGCAACCGCCGATGCGATCATCGAATCGATCCTCTCGGCTGCGGCTGCGGTCATGTCGTATCCGTGGATACCGTCGTCGGATGCAAGTATGAAATGATATCCGCCTATAACGGTGTCGCTTATCGAGGCGCAGTCATGGAATACCAAGTCAAACAGCTTTTGGCTTTCCGCTCCGTGACCGTGATCGTGGTTGCCCATTGCGAGCAGCTGTCTCGTTTCGTTTGGCAGATGGCGGTCGAGAAGCGATTTTGCCACTCTCCATTGATCGAGAATGCCGGTATTGCCAATGTCGCCCGCGATGATCATCGCGTCGAGACGGTCATATCCGTCGTGCCCTGCCTTGGCGTATTCGGCAAGCTGAATGAGCATTTTTTCAACCTTGGCGGCATTGTTCGGTATTTCGGGATATATGTGAATGTCGCTCGACACCGCAAAGCGCAGCACAGGGCGAAATTCGCCCGATTCTTCACCGTTTTCTGCCGAAGTTGTATCGACGACGATTTCGTCGCCGGCGATTTCGTCGTTGCCGCTTTCGGGAGCGCAGGAAACAAATGTGCCTAAAAGCATGAGCAGAACGAGTAAGACGGACAGTATCTTTTTCATATCGTACTCTCCTTTGCAGTTCGGCAAGAAGCAATCAACAATCTGCGAATGTTACCACATAACTTTTCTGTGTGCTGATAAGCTTCTCCATCTATTCTATTTGTTTCAAACATCAGCTTTAGCCAATAGCTTGTTTCATTGGATTCTTTCAAAGCGATCTCCAGTTTTGCAACAAAGTCTTTTTTACTCTGTGCATACTGGGCTTCGTGAATGTTGGCACCAACGGATGTACCTGCTCTTGCGAGCTGTTCGGTCATATAAGAACTTTTGGGGGCAGTTACACCATCTACAAGAGTTACGATAGCGACTGCAAACTCAAAAGATAGGTCGAGTAATTTATTTTCGGACATAAAAGCTTCTTCTTTCAGGATAATTATATATGTTGTCGGAAGATTCTATGATATATCGCTATGCGATATGATATACGGCATTGCCGTATGATATACTTGCCTGCGGCAAGCATGATATAATATCCGTTCCTCCATATGCCGAAGGCATATATCATCGCACGAAGTGCGATATCATACCGAAGGTATATCACCCGTTCCGGCAGGAACGGATATAATTGTAA
>JAFXHW010000234.1 GCA_017533545.1 Clostridia bacterium | reverse complement strand
TCTTGCCGTCAACCTTGAGTCCGAGCTTTTTGCAGTGGGTTTCGATAACGTCATCGAGTTCTTCAATGACGATTACTCTCTTGTGCTTTGATGCAAAATCTGTAATAAGCTTTTCGGGAAGCGGATTTACAAGTCCGAGCTTGAGATATGACACACTGTCACCGAACACCTCGCGTGCATAAACATAGGAAGGTCCCGACGTAATGATACCGATCTCGCTGCCCTCGGAGAGCTCCACACGGTTGAAGGGACAATTCTCAGCATATTCGCGAAGCTGATTCAGATGCTCTTCGACGACAACATGGCGTCCCTTTGCATTGGCAGGCATCATAACGCGCTTCGACGCGTCCTTTGTATATTCGACGGTTTCCTTTTCAATTCTGTCGTTAAGCTCAACGATCGACTGCGAATGGGAAACGCGGGTATTCATGCGGAGAATAACGGGAGTGTCAAATTTTTCGGAAAGCTCGTATCCTTCCTTGACAAAATTAAGGCATTCACCGGAATCGGAGGGCTCCACCATAGGCAGCTTAGCGGCGATCGCATAATGACGGGAGTCCTGTTCATTTTGCGAGGAATGCATTCCGGGGTCATCTGCAACACCTATTATCATACCGCCGTTCGCGCCGACATAAGAGCAGATAAAGAGCGGGTCTGCCGCAACGTTAAGACCAACGTGCTTCATACCGCAAAAGGATCTTCCTCCTGCAACAGACGCGCCAAGTGCAACTTCAAGTGCTACCTTTTCATTAGGAGCCCATTCAGCGTAAATTTCATCATATTTTGCGGCCGCTTCCGAAATTTCGGTGGAAGGAGTTCCCGGATAGCTTGAAACAAGCTTGCATCCGGCCTCGTACAATCCGCGGGCAACCGCATCGTTGCCCAACATCAGTTTTTTCATTATAATACCTCTTTAATAAAAAGATTAGTCAACAAAATCAAATTCGAGATCGTACATCGAAACGGTGTCGCCCTCTTTACAGCCCTTTTCGCGAAGAGCATCTATTACCCCGCCCTGACGCAGGATTCTGTGGAAATAGCGCATAGAATCGCGGTCGGAGAAATTTACACCGCCCATAACGGCAAACAGCCATTCGCTCTCGACGTAATAAGTGTCGTTTTCGCGGCGGATCGTGAAAGAATGGTCGGTCTTATCAACTTTTTCCTCAACGTACTCGGGTTCATATATCGTGAGAGGAGGAAGTGTCTGAAGCTTTTCGGTGACTTCATTCAACAAATCGCGTACACCTTCTCCGGTAGCTGCAGATATCTTATGGATATGCCATCCGTTTTCTTTTACGAATTTTTCAAACTCATCGTATCCGTCATATCCGATGTCAGCTTTGTTCGCGGCAATTATCTGTAAACGATCGGCAAGCGATTCATTATATGAGGCGAGCTCGGCATTGATAATCTTAACATCATCAATAGGATCGCGCCCCGTCATTCCCGAAACGTCCACGACATGTATAAACAGACGGCAACGCTCAATGTGACGTAGAAAGTCATGACCGAGTCCGGCACCCTCCGAAGCGCCTTCAATAAGTCCCGGGATATCGGCTGCAACGAAATTACGTCCTTCACCGAGTTCAACAACTCCGAGATTTGGAGAAAGAGTTGTGAAATGGTAGTCTGCAATCTTGGGCTTTGCGGCAGAAATGCGTGAAAGAAGGGTGGATTTACCTACGTTTGGCATTCCGATAATGCCTACATCCGCAAGCATTTTAAGCTCAAGTACCACCTCACGCTCCTCGCCCTTACTTCCGTTTTTAGCAAATCGCGGAATCTGGCGGGTCGGAGTGGCAAAATGTCTGTTTCCCCAGCCGCCGCGTCCGCCTTTACAAAGTATAAAATCGTCGCAGTTGGACATATCTTTTATGACAAGCCCACTTTCTGCATCGCGAATAACTGTTCCCTCGGGCACGGGCAGGACTATATCCTTGCCGTTTCCGCCGTGAATTTTGCCGCCTTTGCCGTTTTCTCCGTTTTCTGCGATATACTTTTTCGTAAAGCGGTATGCACCGAGCGTGCTTTCACCGGGGGCTATGCGCATAACAACATTGCCGCCTCTTCCTCCGTCGCCGCCGTCGGGGCCACCGTGCGAAACGTATTTTTCGCGATGGAAGTTAATCGAACCGTTTCCGCCGTCACCGGCTTTAACGTATATCTTTACTTTATCTATCACAATCTGTCACCTCTTTTCAACCGGTGTGATTACTGTTCTATAAGCTTTAAAAGGGTTTCTTCGTCGATAATTTCAACTCCGAGCGCCTCTGCTTTCGTGAGTTTTGAGCCTGCTTCAGCTCCTGCAACAACGTAGCGTGTCTTTTTTGATACCGATGACGAGCATTTGCCTCCATGCGACATGATAAGCGCTTCAGCTTCATTTCGGCTCATTGTCGGAAGCGTTCCTGTAAGAACAAATGTCATTCCCTCAAACTTATTACCGAGCTTTTCCGTCTTATCTTCAAATATTACTCCCGACTCGCGAAGCGATTCAAACAATTCGCGCGTGGATGGGTGAGAAAAGAAATCAACCACGTTTTCTGCAGAAATAAGTCCTATATCGTCGACCGATGTCAAATCTTCAACCGACGCATCGAAAAGTGCTTCCATCGTTGTAAAATGCTGTGCTATCGATGCTGCCGCCTTTGCGCCGATCTGGCGTATACCAAACGAATAAAGCAGACGAGCAAAGCCGCGTGATTTGGATTTTTCGATTGCGGCAACAAGGTTATCTGCCGACTTTTTACCCATGCGGTCGAGCTCGACAAGATCATCGGGCTGAAGCTTGAATATATCAGCAACCGTTTTTATAAGTCCGTTCGATATCAAAAGCTCAACGACGGCGGGTCCCATGCCCTCAATATCCATAGCATCACGCGATGCAAAATGAATAATATTGCGCGAAAGCTGTGCGGGACATGACGAATTGGTGCATCTGTATGCCACCTCGCCATCGACTCGGTAAACCTTCTCTCCGCATGAGGGGCAGATATCAGGCATCTTGTATTCTTCAGCGCCTGCAGGTCGCTTTGTTATGTCCACAAGTACGACCTCGGGGATTATATCGCCTGCCTTCTGAACCGCTATGGTATCTCCGATACGGATATCGCGCTCGCGGATATAGTCAATATTATGGAGTGTCGCTTTTGAAACCGACGTTCCTGCAAGTCGAACAGGATCAAACGCCGCATTTGGGGTAAGCACTCCCGTACGTCCAACCTGCACTGTTATCGAACGAAGCGTGGTAAAAGCTCGTTCCGGCGGATATTTATAAGCGGTCGCCCACTTGGGTGTGCTTGCAGTCTGCCCGAGGGCCATTCGCTTGGAAATGTTATTGATTTTTACAACTGCTCCGTCAGTGTCAAAAGCAAAAGACGATCGTATATTACCAAGCTCCTCAACGGCCGCCCAGATTCCGTCAAAATCGTTTGCCAAAACCAGATACGGAACAACGGGGAAACCGAGCGAAGAAAGAAAATCAAGGCTTTCCTTGTGCGTTACAAAGATTTTATCGCACTTTTGGATATTGAATGCAAATATACTGAGCCTGCGCTCGGCTGTTACCTTGGGATCAAGCTGACGAAGCGAGCCTGCCGCCGCATTACGGGGATTTGCAAAGGGTGTTTCTCCGTTTTCCTCACGTTTTTCGTTAAGCGAAGCGAAAACGCTTCGTGGCATATAGACCTCGCCGCGCACTTCAAGATGTCCGTCATAGTCAATTTTAAGCGGAATATCACGAATCGTGCGAAGATTTGCTGTTATATTTTCACCAACAAGTCCATCGCCGCGAGTAGAACCGATTGTAAAAATGCCGTTTTCATAGACAAGTGAAACGGAAAGACCATCGATCTTACACTCCACGGTATAATCACCGTTGCCGGCAGTACGGTTGACGAAATCACGAAGTTCATCCGGAGAAAAAACGTCTGTCAGCGACCCCATGGCAACATCATGGGTTACTTTTTCAAACTTTTCCGATGCCTTTCCGCCGACTCGGTTAGTCGGAGATGTTGGATCATAATACTCGGGGTTATCTTCTTCGAGCCTTTTCAGCTCAGCGAAAAGCGCATCGTAATCGCTGTCCTCGATCACCGGTGCGTCATCGTCGTAATATCTTTTTGAGTAATATTCAATTTTTTCGCGCAATTCAATGATGCGTGCGGAAATTTCGCTCATAAATTCACCGTTTTTTGTACTGTAAATACACAATAGAATTAATTATATCTCATTTAACGCTTAATTTCAAGTTTATTTTGTGAATAGCGGACAATAATACCCTTACTTTCGAAATAATCCGCATATTCTTTGGGCAAAATCCTATCGGTAACGATAGCATACAGCGATTCAAAAGAGCAAACCCTGTTCATAAGAACCTGCCCTATCTTCGTTGCATCACAAAGAAGTACCGTCTTGGCTGCTGCAGATATCATCGCCCTTTTGACCTGCGTTTCTTCCTCTGACGATTCGGTAACGCCCTTTTCGAGGCTCATGCCGCGGCAGGAGATAAAAGCAAAGTCTGCATTAAGCTCTTCAAGACGACGGCAGGTTGCAGCGCCGACAAGAGACATATTATGCTCGCGAAGACGCCCTCCTGTGCAGAAAGTTGTGATCTTCGCGTAGGAGTTAAGAAGATATGCCGTCTTTATTCCGTTAGTGATGACGGTTAGACCGTCGTAGGAGTTGAGATATGGTATCATCGATGTTACGGTCGACGAAGTGTCAAGTATCAGAGTCGCGCCGCTATGAATAAAATCAGCGGCAAGAGCGGCAATGCTTTGCTTTGCATCGGTATTTTCCCTCTCACGCAGAGTAATGGGCAGCTCAGACGCCAGATTGTCAAGCAGAACAGCTCCGCCATGAGTACGCATGATCGCTCCGTCTCCGGCGATTCTGTCAAGATCACGGCGGATTGTTGACGGACTGACGAAAAACTTTTTTGCAAGATCGTCAACTCTCACAGTTTTTTCTTCGTCAAGTATCTTTTTTATTTCTTCGCGGCGCTCGTATGTCAGCATTAGTTATACACCCTCTTGATTGCACGTTTATGCTCATTTATGCTCATTTTATGCTCAATAATTGCTCGTTGTGATATTTTTCTACACAGTTGACATGTTCATACTTTGATAGTATAATTGATTTGTAATGATATATACCTTAATCAATTATATCATATTGCTTGCTCCATTGCAAGATTTTCGTGCAAAAATGCAGGAGGTTTTTGACTATGTTTGTCAGTTGCGACCGAATTGAAGACGGATACGCCGTTTTGGTATCCGATGACGAAACGGTATACACTCTTCCCTTGCATTCCCTGCCCTTTGACATCCGTGAAGGTGATACTCTCGTTGCACATATAAACAACGGAAGTCTTACCGTACTCGGTCATGATGACGAGCAGAGAAAATCACGTCAGGAGCGAATATTATCAATGTTTGAAAAATTAAAAGAAAAGAGGAATAAACCACAATGAAAACCAAGGCAGTAAGAATTTACGGCAAAAATGACCTCAGACTCGAAGAATTTGATCTTCCCAAATGCGGCGACGATGAAATTCTCGCTCACGTTATTACCAACAGTATCTGCATGTCCTCTCACAAGGCTGCTCTTCAGGGCGCAGACCACAAGAGAGTTCACGATGACGTTGCCGAGCATCCCGCTATCATCGGTCACGAGTTCTGCGGTGAGATCGTAGAAGTCGGATCCAAGTGGGCAGACCAGTTCAAGGTTGGCGACCGTTTCACCATTCAGCCCGCTATGAACTACAACAACACTCTCTGGGCTCCCGGCTATTCCTACGAGTATTGCGGCGGTAACGCAACCTACGTTATCATCCCCAACGAAGTTATGGAATGCAACTGCCTGCTTCCCTACAAGGGAGATGCTTTCTTCTACGGTTCTCTGTCCGAGCCCGTTTCCTGCATCATCGGCGGTTACCACGCAAACTACCACACCACCAACGGCTGCTACGTTCATGATATGGGCATCCGCGAGGGCGGTAACATTGCAATTCTCGCAGGCGTAGGTCCTATGGGTCTCGGCGCCATCAACTACGCTATCGGCGCTGATCGCAAGCCCTCTCTCGTTGTTGTAACCGATATCGACAAGGCCCGCATCGAGCGCGCCAAGGAAATCCTTTCTGTTGAAATGGCCGCTGAAAAGGGAGTTAAGCTTATCTACGTCAACACCAGCGAATATGAAAATCCCGTTGAGTACCTCATGAGCCTCACCGGCGGACACGGCTATGACGACGTATTCGTATACGCTCCCGTTAAGCCCGTTGTCGAGCAGGGCGACAAGATCCTCGCACGTGACGGCTGCCTTAACTTCTTCGCAGGCCCCACCAATCCCGAGTTCTCCGCTCTCTTCAACTTCTACAACGTACACTATGCTTCCACTCACATCGTTGGTACCTCCGGCGGTAACACAGACGATATGCGCGAATCCCTTCGCCTTATGGAGCAGGGTAAGGTTAACCCCTCCGGTATGATCACCCACATCGGCGGTCTTAACGCAGCAGCGCAGACAACTCTTGACCTGCCTACTATCCCCGGCGG
>JAFXHW010000025.1 GCA_017533545.1 Clostridia bacterium | reverse complement strand
AGGAAACGACAGCCGAGGAAACTACGGCCGAGGAAACGACGGCTGAAGAAACAATTGCCGAAGAAACGACCGCTGAGGAAACAACTGCCGAGGAAACGACGGCCGAGGAAACGACGGCTGAAGAAACAACTGCCGAAGAAACGACCGCTGAGGAAACGACAGCCGAAGAAACGACCGTTGAGGTCGAATCGGAAGTATCGGCAATCGTCAACACGCCTGAGATCGCCATTTTCGATATTCCCACCGCCGAGGCGTCGGGAATCAAGGAAAAGCGCAACAGCATGGCGGTGATCGATTATTCAAACGTCGGCGACGGGTACGTCATGGCTGAATACCTTGCCGACACCGACAAAAAGTTAAAGGTTCAGGTTAAGGGTCCGACGACCACCTACACCTACAACGTGTCTCCTGGCAAATGGGAGATATTTCCGCTGTCCGACGGAAACGGAAGCTATAAGGTGACCGTTTATCAGAACGCGAGCGGCACAAAATACGCAAACGTGCTGTCGGCATCGTTTGACGTGACCTTAAAAGATGAATTCGCTCCATTTATCCGCCCTAATCAGTACGTCAGCTACTCCGCCGAAAGCAAGGCCGTCAAAAAGGCCGCAGAGATCACGGCAGGAGTCAAAGACAACCTCAAAAAGGTCGAGATAATCTACGATTTCGTCGTTGACTACCTCGAATACGACAAAGAAAAGGCGACGAACGTGAAAAGCGGATATCTGCCCGATCTCGACGAGATATTCATGAGCAAAAAGGGCATCTGCTTTGACTATGCCGCCATGATGACGGCAATGCTCCGATCGCAGAACGTGCCTGCGAAGCTTGTGGTCGGCTACGCATCAAGCGCATATCACGCATGGATAAGCGTTTGGAGCGAGCACGACGGCTGGATCGACGGCGTTATCTTCTTTGACGGAAGCAGTTGGCAGAGAATGGATCCCACCTTTGCTTCGTCGGCAAACAAGAGTGAATCTATTATGGAATACATCGGAAACGGAAAAAATTATTCCGAAAAATATCTTTACTGAAAGATAAAAGAAGATGAAAAAACTTACTTATTCTGAAATCGAAAATGTATGCGAATCGCTTTCGATGCTGCTGCACTCGGGCATTTCGGCAAGCGACGGACTTTTTATCATATCCGAAGAAGCCGACAAAAAAGAACTGCTTTTGTCGATGAAGGATATGCTTGACGGCGGGAAATCCCTTTCGGATGCAATGGAAAGCTCGGGCGTTTTTCCCGTTTACGTCTGCCGTATGACGAAGGTGGGCGAGGAAAGCGGACATCTTGAGGACGTTCTTCACAGCATAGCACAATACTACCGCGAGCGCCGGCTTATCACCCGTCAGGTGCGCGACACTTTGACCTATCCCGTCATTCTTTGCGTAGTCATGCTCCTCGTCGTGGCTTTGCTTGTTGTAAGGGTCCTTCCCATATTCGACGAGGTCTACCGCTCGCTGGGCAGCTCGCTTGACGGAGCGGCGGGCGCGCTTTTGCATCTGGCCGAAGACTATCCCGTCGCAATGATCGCGATCGGCGCTGTCATCGCGCTGATATTCATACTCGCTCTGCTCGTTTTGACCTTCCCCTCGCTCAGCGCGGCCTTTATCGCATTCTATGCGAAGGTGAGGGGCGATCGAGGAGCGGTAAAGCAGTTTGCCGATGCGCATTTTGTGCGCGTGCTCGAGCTTGGACTTTCAAGCGGTATGACTGCCGACAGAACGCTGAAAATGGGGGAGGAGCTCTTTGAAAAAGGGTCGGCGGCTCAGGAAAGATGCGAAAAATGCCGCGAAAAGGCAGAAAACGGAGCCGATCTTTCAAGGGCGCTTGAGGAAAGCGGCATACTTTCACCGCTTGACAGCCGACTTTTGTCGGTCGGAATGAAAAACGGAAACGGCGATGCCGTTATGAAAAAAATCGCCCTTTCCCTTATGGAAAAGGCTGAATATAACCTTAAAAAGCGGATATCGCTCATCGAGCCTGCCATCGTTTTGACGATGTCGCTGATCATCGGATTTGTTTTGCTTTCGGTGATGCTCCCCTTGGCCGACATTATGTCGATGATGGGATAACGAGGGCAGTGCAATGAAAACGCTGATAAAAATTGCCGCGGTTTTCTTCGCCGTCTTTTTGGCTCTCACCGCCTTTTCGTACATCGAAAAGAGAAGCGATAGAGAAAGGGTAAAGCAGCTTGACGATGCTCTGCACCGCGCCGTCGCGGCCTGCTACGCATCGGAGGGGGCGTATCCTCCGTCGCTTGACTACATCGTCGAAAAATACGGTGTGCGCATCGACGAGGAGCTGTACGACGTTATATACCGCGTCGAGGCATCGAATCTGATGCCCGAAATAACAATTATCGAAAAATAAGTATGCCAAAGAGGGAGGAAGACATGAAGCAAAAGTTTAATGTACATAGCCTTATAAGTCTTGCCCTCTTTGCTCTTTTTGCGCTTTCCACGCTCCTTTGCGTGCTCTTTTGTGCCGATCGCTATGCAAAGCTGACAAACAGCGGAAGCGATGCCTTTGACAGCCGCACCGCCGCCATGTTTTTTTCGACGAAGGTACGCCAATATGACGTAAAAGGCAGCCTTTCGCTTGAAAAGATCGGTCAATGCGAGGCGCTCGCCTTTACCGAAGAGCTCGACGGGGAAAGCTACGTCAGCTACATATACTGCCACGACGGCTATTTAAAGGAGCTTTTTTCGCTTGACGGCATCGATCACTTGCCCGAGGACGGAGAAAATCTTTTCAAAATGGACGGACTTTCCTTTTCGCTTGACGGCCGAAAGCTTAAAGTGATATACACATCAAACGGCAAGAGCGGCGAGATACTTTTAACCGTCCGCTCGGATAGGGAGGGGTGACGGCATGAAAAGCAGATCGACCCTCGTTTTAACCGAAATAATTTTAATGGTGCTGGTCTTTTTTGTCTCGGCGGCACTTTGCGTAAATGCCTTCGTCAAAGCAGACGCGCTCGAAAAGAAGAGCGAGCTACGCGACCGCGCCCTTTTTGAGATGCAGAACGTCATCGAAACGCTGAAAAACAGCACCGACGGAGTGGACACGTCGCCCGACAGCGCCGTGATCATGAATTTCGACGGCGGCGATTTTTATATAAAGATTACCTTTGAAGAAAGCGGATACAGCGATCTCTGGTCGGCCGAGATCACAGCCTTTGATGCCTTCGATTCACCCTTGTCCACACTCTTGGCGGCAGGACGAATAGGCGGGGAGGCGAGCGAATGAACAGAGAAATAAGACCGATCGTGGGACTGATCTCGCTTATTGTCATCGGAACGGTGCTCTGCATGACGATTTTTGCCTTGCTTGGCATATCGGGAGCAAACGCGAGCGACAGAATGGCACGCGAGGCGGCAGAGGCTGCCAAAAATTATTATGCGGCCGACAAAGAGGCCGAGATCATATTTGCCGAAATAAGAAGCGGAAAAATCCCCGAAGGGGTAAAGGTCGATAATGGCGAATACAGCTACGTTTTGACCGTTTCGGATATCCAGAAGCTGTACGTTACCGTTAAATCAAGCGAGGGCGGCTGGACCGTTCTGCGCTGGCAGACGGTAAGCGAGGTAGGATATGACGAAAAAATTGACCTTTGGGACGGACAGATCACAAACTGATTTTTTTGAAAGGCGGCACAGCGAGTGCCGAAAATAACGATATGACAATGATGGACTATCTTAAAAAGGCGGTTGAGAGAGGGGCGAGCGATCTCTTTTTCCTCGCGGGAAAAGCGGTGTCGGTAAAGATCGACGGCGCTATTGCTCCGCTTGACGAGGGCGCGTCAAGCCTGTCGGCGGACGATACCGACAGAATAATTGCCGAGATATTCGATTACAGCGGACGCGCCCGTCCGACGGGAAATTTCGTGGACGACGATTTTTCCTTCTCCGTTCCCGCGCTTGCGCGCTTCCGCGTCAGCATATACCGTCAAAGAGGATCTATGGCGGCGGTAATACGCATCGTTTCCTTTGATATACCCGATTACAAAAAGATCGGAGTGCCCGAAAGCGTGATGGGTATATCTGCTCTCACAAGCGGCATGGTGCTCTTTACAGGTACCGCAGGAAGCGGCAAATCGACAACTCAGGCCTGCATTATCGACAGGATAAACAGCAATCGAAGCTGTCATATTATCACCCTTGAGGATCCGATCGAGTATCTGCACCGTCACAAGAAGAGCATCGTCAGCCAGCGCGAAATTTCGGTTGACGTCGAGGACTATTCGAGCGCCTTCGAAGCAGCTTGCGCCAGTCGCCCGACGTTATCTTGCTCGGCGAGCTGCGCGATGCGCAAACGATGTACACCGCCATGACGGCGGCCGAAACGGGACACCTCGTTATCGCCACTCTGCACACAAAAGGGGTGGTCAATTCCATCGACCGCATTATCGATTTCTTCCCCTCCTCCCAGCAGGGCCAGATAAGAGTTCAGTTAAGCTCGGTGTTAAATACCGTCGTTTCCCAGCAGCTTGTTCCCGACAAAAACGGCGAGCTTTTGCCCGCTTTTGAGCTGATGTACATGAACAGCGCGATAAAGACCTTGATCCGTGACAACAAAAACCACCAGATCGACAACGTAATTTCATCGTCGTCGAGCGAGGGCATGATCTCGATGGATCAGTACCTGAGACAGATGGTAAGCGAGGGAAAGATCACTCGCGAAATTGCGCTCGAATACGCGGCAGATCCCGAACATCTCGAAAGAATGATATAAAAAAAGAAGGCAAGGGGCGAGGTTCTTAGCGGAGAAATCACAATTTAGTTTGATTATACTGCGCAAATTTGCCCCGCAGTAAACAAATAATTAACCCCGACAGATTTCAAAGTCTGTCGGGGTTCGATTTATATCCAATATCCTCTATTCCTCTGCATATAATTCGTCGTAGTACCATCGTAGCGGATTTTCATAAATGTATTTCACAATTTCCTCGTAATCCTCTCGACCACGAATTATATGCTCATAAAACGAAGTCTGAAATAATACCCCTTCAAATCCGTTCTTTTTACATTCTCTTGTAGTTAACGATTTATATGCACAAACGATATCCGTGATCGTAGGGCGGGGGCTTGCTCCCGACGCCCTTCATCTTAAAATCATAATTACATGTATATGGTTTGGCATAATTACATATTTATCAACCGCAAGATACGGATATCGGTCTTTCAACAAGAATAATTGTTTTTTCGCAATCTCTCCGAATGAGGT
>JAFXHW010000233.1 GCA_017533545.1 Clostridia bacterium | reverse complement strand
GAAAATATTATAGCATATATTTGTAATGATTTCTACAAAATTATTCATTATTCATCAGCGTAGCGACTTCATTATTCATTCTTCATTAAAACTCCGCGTGTGAGACAAATGAATAATGAATGATGAATAATGAAAAATGAATAATACAAACAAAACTCCGCATTCTTGCGAACGCGGAGTTTTGTTTGGCAGGGACGGCGCGACTCGAACGCGCGAATGCAAGAGTCAAAGTCTTGTGCCTTAACCGACTTGGCCACGTCCCTTTATTTGTGAGGTACATTATAACACACCAAAGTGCAATTGTCAATGCACGATGTATAATATTTACAAATAAAAACGGTTTCGCGATAAAAAATTTCTATGCATTGTAAAAGATAATTCACACTCGACTATTGAATATTTTCGAGCTTTGTGATATAATGTCTATAACTGTAAAAATAAATATTCTGCATTGCAGATATAAGGAGAACATCATGCCGAAAAGAACGGACATCAACTCAATTTTGATCATCGGCTCCGGCCCCATTATCATCGGCCAGGCGTGCGAATTTGACTATTCGGGAACGCAGGCGTGCAAGGCACTGCGCAAGCTCGGTTACAAGATCATTCTTGTAAACTCCAATCCCGCCACCATCATGACCGACACCGATATGGCCGACGTGACCTATATCGAGCCGCTCAACGTTGAACGTCTCACCGAAATCATCGAAAAAGAGCGCCCCGATGCGCTGCTGCCCAATCTCGGCGGCCAGTCCGGACTTAATCTGTCGCTTGAGCTTGCTCACGCGGGCGTGCTTGAAAAGTACGGTGTCGAGGTAATCGGCGTACAGCTCGATGCAATCGAGCGCGGCGAGGACAGAATCGAATTCAAGCAGACGATGGAATCGCTCGGCATAGAGATGGCTCGCTCTTATCCCGCGTACAGTGTTGAAGAGGCAGAGCAGATAGCCGCAGAGCTCGGTTATCCGATCGTTTTGCGCCCCGCATATACCATGGGCGGTACCGGCGGCGGTATCGTTTACAACTGCGAGGACATGAAGAGCGCTGCCGCAAAGGCGATTGCCGCAAGTATGATCGGCCAGGTCCTCGTCGAAGAGGCTGTTATCGGCTGGGAAGAGCTTGAAGTTGAGGTCGTTCGCGATGCCAAGAACAACATGATCGCGATCTGTTTTATCGAAAATATCGACCCGATGGGCGTTCACACCGGCGACTCCTTTTGCGCTGCCCCCATGCTCACCGTACCCGAAGAGCTTCAGGATCGCCTGAAGAAATACGCTTTCTCGATCGTTGAAGCCATCGGCGTTATCGGCGGTACAAACGTACAGTTTGCTCACGATCCCAAGACCGACCGCGTTATCATCATCGAGATCAACCCCCGTACATCCCGTTCTTCCGCTCTCGCATCCAAGGCGACCGGATTTCCGATAGCAATGGTATCGGCAATGCTTGCCGCGGGTCTCACTCTCGACGAGATCCCCTATTGGAGAGACGGCACTCTCGAAAAATACACCCCCTCGGGCGATTACGTTGTAATCAAGTTCGCTCGCTGGGCATTCGATAAATTCAAAAACGCCGAGGACAAGCTCGGTACCCAGATGAAGGCCGTAGGCGAGGTCATGTCGATCGGTAAGACCTACAAGGAAGCCTTCCAGAAGGCGATCCGCTCGCTCGAATCGGGCAGATACGGCCTCGGACATGCGTACGGACTCGATCAGCTCTCGCTCGACGAGCTCATCCGTATGCTCTCCACCCCCTCCTCCCGCCGTCAGTTCATCATGTACGAGGCGCTGAGAAAGGGTGCAACCGTTGATCAGCTTTGCAACATTACCCGCATCAAGAAGTGGTTTATCGAGCAGATGGCCGAGCTTGTTGAAGAGGAAAAGGCGCTCAGCGAGGGCGAAATGACCGATGAGGCATTCATCGCCGCAAAGAAAAACGGTTTTTCCGACAGATATATCGCATCTCTTCGCGGTGTAAGCGAAGAAGAGATCCGCAACTACCGCATCTCGCTCGGACTTGAGGAGGCATGGGAAGGCGTGCCCGTCAGCGGTGTTGACACAGGCGCCGAGTACTACTTCTCCACCTACAATCTCCCCGCCAAGGAAAAGACCAACGACGACAGAAAGAAGGTCATGATCCTCGGTTCGGGTCCCAACAGAATCGGTCAGGGTATCGAGTTTGACTATTGCTGTGTTCACGCGGCATTCGCGCTCCGCGAGATGGGCTTTGACACCATCATGGTAAACTGCAACCCCGAAACCGTTTCCACCGACTACGATACATCGGATAAGCTCTATTTTGAGCCCCTTACCGTTGAAGACGTTCTCTCCATTTACCGTCACGAAAAGCCGCTCGGTATCATTACCCAGTTTGGCGGACAGACTCCTCTTAATCTTGCCCGCGAGCTCGAAAAGCAGGGATGCCGCATTCTCGGAACAAGCCCCGAGTCGATTGATCTGGCTGAGGACCGTGACCAGTTCAAGATGATGATGGAGAAGATCGGCATTCCCATGCCCGAATCGGGAATGGCATCCACCATTGAAGAGGCACTTGTTATCGCAGAGCAGATCGGATACCCGCTTATGCTCCGTCCCTCCTATGTTTTGGGCGGACGCGGTATGGAGGTTGTTCATGACGAGAACGCGCTTCGCCGCTATATGGCTGCCGCAATCGGCGTAACACCCGACCGTCCTATCCTCATTGACCGTTTCCTCTGCCACGCTATCGAGACCGAGGCCGATGCGATTGCCGATCACGGCAAGGCGTTCGTTCCCGCAGTAATGCAGCATATCGAGCTTGCCGGTATCCACTCGGGCGACTCGGCCTGCATTATCCCCTCGATGTCCATACCCCAAAAGCACGTTGAAACCATCAACCGCTATACCGAGCTTATCGCGAACAATCTCAACGTATGCGGTCTTATGAATATGCAGTATGCGATCGCAGACGATACCGTATACGTGCTCGAGGCCAATCCGAGAGCATCGCGCACCGTTCCGTTGGTATCCAAGGTGTGCAATGTGCAGATGGCAAAGGTTGCGACCCGCGCTATCATGCATGAGTTTGTCGGCGGAGATTCGCCTATCGACTCGCTCAAGCACCGCGATATTCCTTATTACGGCGTAAAAGAAGCGGTATTCCCCTTCAATATGTTCCCCGAGGTAGACCCCGTTCTGGGACCCGAGATGCGCTCCACCGGTGAGGTTCTCGGCATTTCGCCCTCTTTCGGTGAGGCTTATTACAAGGCTCAGGAGGGAACCCAGGTAAGAATACCCGACAGCGGAAGCGTTCTTATCTCGGTTACCGACGAGGACAAAGAAGAGGCTATTGAGGTTGCAAGAGTGTTCAAGAGCACCGGCCTCAACATCGTTGCAACCGAGGGAACCGCGAAATTCCTGCGCGAAAACGGAATCGAGTGCGAGACCGTACGCAAGCTTTATGAGGGCAGACCCAATCTTATGGATGGCATCATGAACGGCGAGATAACCTTCGTTATCAACACTCCCATGCAGTCCACTCAGGCGGCTCAGGATGACTCGTATATCCGCAGAACATCGGTTCGCAAGAAGATCTGCTATCTTACCATTATGGCTGCCGCCAAGGCTGCAGCAATCGCGCTTGACGATCGTATGAACAAGCCTAAGGAAATTGTAAAATCATTGCAAGAGTATCACAGCGAGATCAAGTGATCTTTTCGCAAAAGAAAATTTTTGCCGACATTTACGGCGGTAAAAATCGCTGCAAGAGTATCACAGCGAGATCAAGTGATCTTTTCGCAAAAGAGAATTTTTGCCGACATTTACGGCGGTAAAAAATCATTGCAAGAGTATCATAGCGAGATCAAGTGATCAGTAAAATCAGCAAAAGGCAAAACCAAGGGGGACGCTTCTATGAGGCATCCCCCTCAAACGTCCAATCACGATCTGCTAAAAGGATAAAACAATGTTCGATTTAATTGCCAAAATTTTTGTCAAAGATCATAACGACGTCAAAAACCCCGCCGTCCGCACTGCCTACGGCACGATGACGTCGATATTCGGCATCGTTATCAACGTGCTTCTTTTTGCACTCAAATTCATCGTCGGTACGGTGTTCATGAGCGTGTCTATCCGAGGCGATGCGATAAACAACCTTTCCGACGCCCTTTCGTCGGTCATCTCGCTCATCAGCTTCAAGATGTCTGAAAAGCCGGCCGATCGTGAACATCCGTTCGGTCACGCGCGAATCGAATACATCGCGTCGATGATAGTATCCTTCCTTATTATACATATCTCTCTCGAGCAGTTTCGCGAATCGTTCGATAAGATAATGAATCCCACCCCGTCGCAGTTTTCTTATCTGACGATCGGTGTGCTTGCGGTATCAATCCTTGCAAAGCTCTGGATGTATTTTTTCAACCGCGCGATGGGTAAAAAGATCGGTTCGCTCGTAATGCAGGCCAACGCGGCCGACAGCATCTCCGATGTGCTGGGCACGAGCGCGGTGCTCATCTCGGTGCTCGTTGCCGAGGTGATAAAGTTCAACATCGACGGATATATGGGTATTATCGTCGGCGTACTTATACTGATAAGCGGACTTAAAATACTCAACGACGCGAAAAACTCCCTTCTCGGCGAAGCGCCCGACAATGAGCTTGTTGCCGAGATAAGCTCCGACGTGCTCAGCCATCCCGAGGTGCTTGGCATACACGATATCGTGGTGCACAACTACGGCGCGGGAATGCATTTCGCCACTCTCCACGTCGAGGTCGACGGCAAGGCCGACCTTTTCGAAACACACGACGTTGTGGATAACATCGAGCGCGAGCTGTCGGCGAAATACAACATCCACTGCTCCTGCCATCTCGATCCCATTGTCACCGACGACGAGAAGGTGACATCTCTTCGAGCTCTTGCTGCCGAAACGGTAGCAGCGATCGATGAACGTCTGACCATACACGATTTTCGCATGGTTGCGGGTGTCACCCATACAAATCTGATCTTCGACGTCGTCGTCCCATTCGAATACGAATCCGACTGCACCGAGCTTCAAAAGCAGATCGACGAAAAGATCAAAGAGATCGACAAGAGCTATTTTACTGTTATAACGATAGACCGCGCGTAAATGAAAGGAAAGAAAAGTGAAGATCAAAGGGCTTTTGATAATATTTCTGATTTCGCTTGTGCTTTTGTGTACGTCGTGCAGTAAAGAAAGCGAAAGCCATGACATCGTAGCCACGATATTCCCCGGATACGATTTTGCACGCGCCCTTTCGGGAGATGAGCTCAATATAAAACAGCTTTTGCCGCCCGGAAGCGAATCGCATAGCTACGAGGTGTCGGCACGCGACATCATCGCCATTCAAAAGTGCAAGATTTTTATCTGCGTGGGCGGCGAGTCGGAGGATTGGGTGGATTCCATTCTTGATTCGATGGACGAAAAGCCGCGCGTCATACGCATGATGGACTGTGTCAGCGTCCTTGACGAGGAGATCAAGGAGGGCATGGATCACGGTCACGATGAGCACGATCACGGTGACGGAAAATACGACGAGCACGTATGGACGTCGCCGAAAAATGCCGTGCTGATCGTCGAAAACATTCGCGATGCGATAGCCGAAGAATTTCCCGAGACGGCCGATTCGGTTAGAACGAAGGCCGGGGACTACATCGCAAGCATAAACGAGCTTGATGCCCGTTTCGAAGCTCTTTTTGAAAGGGCGGATGACACCTGCCTTATCTTCGGCGACCGATTCCCCCTGCGCTATTTCGTTGAGCGATACGGCATCGACTACTATGCCGCCTTCCCCGGATGCTCGGCTGACAGCGAGGTCAGCGCATCAACGGTGGCATTTCTTATCGACAAGGTAAAGACGAAAAATATACCGACCGTTTTTCATATCGAATTTTCCAATCACGTTATTGCCGACAGCATCGCTGAATCGACGGGGGCGGGAATTGCGCAGTTCAATACCTGTCATAACGTCAGCAAACAGCAGCTTGACGACGGAGCCACCTACCTTTCGCTGATGGAAGAAAATTACCGCACGATGGAAAAATATATTGCCGAAACAGCCAAATAAAATCGGCAAATTTATTGACTTTGCAGGGCAGGTATATTATACTCTAATTAATCCCCAAAAAACATTTTAAAAAGAGAGTACCATTATGAAAGTTTTACTTATTTTGGTTGACGGCATGCGTCCGCGCGATCTTGCCGACATTCCCGAAGCTCAGGCTGCTATAAAAAAAGGAACCTCCGACCTTAACGCCCAAACCGTTTTTCCGTCGGTGACATTGCCCTGCCATGTCTCCCTTTTCCACAGCGTTGATCCAGAGCGCCACGGCACCACCACCAACTGCTATGCGCCCCAGGTTCGTCCTATCGCGGGTCTTTGCGAGATGCTCAAGCGTGCAGGCAAAAAGTGCGCCATGTTCTACAACTGGGAAGAGCTTCGCGATCTCTCCAGACCCGATTCGCTCGAATTCAGCTGCTACGTTTCGGGCCATGTACACGGGTATGAGGATGCAAACAGAATGGTAACCGATACAGCGATCGCGCATATTTCCAAATTCAAGCCCGATTTCGCATTCCTCTACCTCGGATGGGTAGATATGGCCGGTCACAGCTTCGGCTGGGGAAGTGAACCCTACAAGCATGCCCTGGCGGAATCCTGGAAGGATATTGCGCGCGCAATGGAGGCAGTAGATGACGATTACACCGTTATTATTACTGCTGACCACGGCGGACATGATTATATGCACGGCACGGAGCTGGCAGAGGATATGACCATCCCGATCATCGCCTGCGGTAAAAATTTCACTCCCGGCTCAAGTTTCGACCGCTGTCTTAACATCAAGGATATCGCTCCTACCATAGTTGAGCTTGTCGGAGCGGAGCGCGCCGAGGAATGGAAGGGCGAAAGCTTCTCTAAAGCAAACAATTAAAACCGCGTGTAGGTGAAAGGAAAATATATTATGGGTAAAATAACATTTATGGGCGCAGGAAGCACCGTTTTCGCAAAAAACGTAATCGGCGACTGCATGCTCACACCTGCTTTGCAGAATTTTGAATTCGCGCTTTACGACATTGATCCCGAAAGACTTGAAGAGTCGTTTATAATGATCAATGCTTTAAACAAAAACATCAACGAGGGAAGAGCAAAGATATCCAAGTACCTCGGCGCTGAAAATCGCAAGGACGCTCTTCGCGATGCTGATTTTGTTGTCAACGCAATTCAGGTAGGCGGATATGATCCGT
>JAFXHW010000232.1 GCA_017533545.1 Clostridia bacterium | reverse complement strand
GCTTTACCCTGGAATACTGCGGATGCGGCCATTGCAACGCCCGAAGCAATGCCAAGTCCCAAAAGGAAAGCGGGATCGGCCGACGACGCCTTCATCTGCCGCATGAGAAGGAAGCCGTAGATAGTCTGTGTAAGGGGAGCACCTGCGAAAACGGTAAGGATGAAGGGCGCTGCCTTATTGCTCATATAACACTTTTTCCAAGCGCCGATAGATGCCTGACCGGCAATTCCTATACCGATAGCCGAGCCGATAGCAGCAATACCCATAGTCAATGCTGTTGCCAATAATCCTAAATTCATGATGTTTTTTCTCCTTTTATAATCAAATTATTCTTCAAATGGTTTAAACTTATGACCGCTCCACGACATATCGAGATGCGAGGAGAATTCCAAGGTGTTGAGTCTGATGCCGTGAACGATGACGGACAGCACGTTCAGTATCATATTTAGTCCGTGACCGAACACCAACAGTACGATGGCAATTATCATGAACA
Source organism: Clostridia bacterium (assembly GCA_017533545.1). The sequence continues at coordinate 2,156 of JAFXHW010000232.1, read as the reverse complement.
TGAAATTGCCGAGCAAGGGGGAGGCGAGCTCGTTTACCGTTGCAGATATTGCCGCGCCCGCAAGTCCAACCGCCCAAAGGCGAATATAAGAAACGATATCCGAAAATACGTTTACCACTCCGAGCAGTACCGATACGATATTTTTACAGCTTGCAAGGACTGATCTTCCCACACTGCCCTCGTAATTTGAAAATACGAAGCTGAGCGTGAATCCAAGTGCAATCAGCGCGATTGCAACGGTGCCGACGTTGATGCCGTAAAGCACAAGAGAGAAGCTGAAAACCTCGCCATTTACAACAAGGCTCAGAACAAGATAATAAATACCCAAAAGCTGTAATATCGAACCGATATCGCCGAGTACTTTTGCCGATTTTCTGTTTCTTATCGCTCCTTTTACGTGAGCAACAGTCAGCTGAATAAGGGCAAGCGAGAAGCAGAATATCTGCAAGTTTTGCGCCGTGGTAAGTCCGACGCCGTTCTCAGTCCAGGGAAGCGTCCAGATCTTGTCCTCATACACGTTTGATATAACGGGAATTGACAGCAATCTCAGCCACTCGGGCAGCTGTTCGGGGGAAAGGCCGAACCACGTGCAGGTGAGTGTACCCCAAACTATCGTTGACAAGCCGAACAGTCCGACAAGCAAAAATGCGGGTGTGATCGGCTTTTTTCTGACAAGCGACATTATTATCGGTATCGCTGCAGCTGCAGTAATAAGAAGTCCGTATCCGCCGTCTCCGAAAATTATTCCGAAGAACACGAGTATAAATGCCAAAAACCAACCCGAAATATCGTATTCGAAATATCCGGGAACAGTTCCCAAAAAGTCGGTAAGCGGGTAAATAAGGCTTACAAACTTATTGTTTTTGAGCTTTGTGGGTACGTTATCATCTTCGCTCGGGTCTTCGATGAAAAGTCCCCAGGCGTTATCCGTAGCGCTCTTTTTAAGCTCGTCGACTCTTTTGGCTTCAACGTATCCTTTGAAATATGCAACCGAAAGAGAGGAATCATCTTTTTCAGAAACAAGCTCATTTTCCATACCCGTTGAATAAGTCTCGAATTCGACATCCTTTTTAACGGATTTTATCGCATTCTTTATACTTTCCGAGTAGCTTCCGTACGACGAAATTTCGCGGTCGATCTCTAAAATGCGCGCCGTTAGTCGGGCAATTTTCTGCTCTATTTCGGCATTTGACATTTTGGGAAGAGCAAATCGGTAATTTGCCAAAGCTGACACCGATGTGTCATCGCCGCCGACAAGTGCGAATTTGACCGATGACTTACCCTCGTCAAGCTTTATTGTAACAACCGAATCGCCCAGAGCTTTATACCCTTTTTTAGGCATTTCGTAAAGGGACAGTCTCACACCGTCCGATCTGAGCTTTTCGATAGAATCTACGTCTATCGATCCCCACGATTTGATCCTGTCAAGCTCACTTGACAGCGAAGCTCGCTCAGACAGGCACATACCCTTTTCTTCGCAAAGCATATCAATGCTTTTTGCGATATTGAGCGATGTTTCGACGTCGGCTTCCTTAGCCTCGACGTTGTTCGCTTTGCCAACTGCAAAGAGTGCACGCTCGAGCAACAAGATCTGCTCGTTATACTGATTTAACTTCTCACCCGATCCCTCGCTTATCTCGATGTGAACGATGCCGAGCGAGCGAAGCTTTTTCAGTGTTTGCTCTTTTCTATCTGACAAGGTTATCAGAGAAACCTTTTTCATTGGCACGATCATAATGAATCACCCTCCGTTTCGTCAAGCGATACATTACGAAGCGCGATCTTGCGTTTCGATATTTTCGAACGCACGACGGCGCTGACCTGCTGGTCTGCCATGTAAATCGATATCTTTTTTATATTTTCTTCTGTTTCGGGAATCTTTACCTTTTCGAACAGATTAACTCTTTGCGACGTAGCGCGAAGCTCGTTTTGCAAAAGTCTGACCTGCTCGTCCAACACTTCAGCTTCCAAGTCAAGCGAGATAGCCCTCTCCATGTGCTTTGCGGCAATATCGACCCAAAGGGGGGTGGTGTAGAGATCGTATTCGCCGCGGGAGAATGTCGCTCCCTCATAGGTGGGAATATCAACACCTGCAATGTTTCCCCTGCCCTTTCGGATGTCGCTTACCGTGACAATTCCATCGGGGAATGCATTCT
>JAFXHW010000231.1 GCA_017533545.1 Clostridia bacterium | reverse complement strand
TCCTTTTTCTTCTTGATTTTTGGTTTTGTTATATCGTAGCTTGCGTTTATCAAAAGCTCTACCGTTTCGTCGGATGCCTTTTCGAGCAGGATAGATACCCAATGCTTTTTGCTCATGTGGTAGGCAGGGAATACGCCGTCCTTTTCGGTAAAATATCCGAACATATCAAACGGGAGTTTTACGTTTAAAACGTCGGCACGCTCGCTGTTACAAATCCCGAGCTTTCCCTTTGATATATACATCACTATGCCGAACCATTTTCTGTTCGATCCGTGCCTTAATACCGCCGTTTCATTTGCATCGTCGAAAGGGTAGTCGGGGGATGTGGAAAGTGCGCTTTCACAGTAGTCGAAAAATTCCTGTCTGGTCATAAAAATGCACCTTTTTCAGTGTTTGTTCTTTTATTTGATTATACCATAATTTACAAATAAAAACAACCTGATAAAGTGACAAAAATAAAAAAATTAATTGGCATTGTTCACAAAAAAATCGAAAAATATTATTATTCATGTTACATATTTTTGTTAGCATAGTAACGTGTGAAAACATTTGAATATACATACAAGCTCACACGGCCCGCCATGCTTTTTTTGGCGGACACTGTCGGCTGAATTTTCGGCAAGGACAGAAAAAGTAAGAAAGGGACCGTGCGCAAATTTTGCGCACAATGACTGCTATGAAACAGTTTTCTTTTTGGAACCGCACCTATGCATTTGACGGCTCTCCCATGCCCTCAAGCATGAAGGTTGGCGACAAAGACCTCCTCACAGCTCCCATGCAGCTCCGCATGGTTAAGGACGGCAACGACATCCCGTGGGTACCCTGCGAGCCCATGTGGCAGTGCAGAACGGAGAATGGCGAAAACTACATCTTCGCTACCGAAAACGATGGCGCAAATATCGTCTGCGATACTCAGATGCGTGTTGAAGACGACGGATTCGTCTGGTTTGATGTAACTTTCATCCCCTGCACAGGACGTTTCCCCGAATTTGATCAGATATTCCTTGACATCCCGCTTAAGGCAGAGTACTGCCAGCTTCTCTACCACTATTCCATGGAAGCTGAAGTACCCGTTCCGCTGCCGATGAGCGGCTCTTTCCCCAAGGATGGCGCAAAGCTTCCTTTCGTAGGCTCGCTTTGGATCGGCGAAGAAGATCGCGGATTTACCTTCTTAATGGAGGGCGCAAAGGGATGCATCATCAACGATAAGAACTGCATGATCGAGCTTATCCCCAATGGCGATACTGCGCTCATGCGTTTGCATATGCTCGATCAGAAGCCTACCTTCTGGTATCAGTCCAATGACCACGTCGGCTGTGATTGCCAGCCTGTAACCATCTCGTTCGGCTTTATGGCAACACCCGTAAGAGAGTTCAAGAAGGTTCCCGGTTTTGAGCGCACCTATCATCTTCCTTATTTTGCAACGGATATGGATACCGTCAAGGAAGCTGTTGAACTTGGAGTAAAATACATAATTCTCCACGAGGACTGGACTCTTATTCAGAACTATAACTACGCTGATGACAAGGCTAAGCTCTGCTCCATCATTGACTATTGCCATAGCAACGACGTTAAGGTTCTCCTTTATTTCGGTTACGAGTTTTCCTCGCTTATGCCCGATTTCCATAAGGTATTCCTTGATTATGCCTGCGAATACAAGCCCGATCACTACGTCGCATTCTGGCTCCGTAAGCCTCCGCAGAGAGACTTTGTTGCCTGCAATGCCGGCGGATATTCCG
>JAFXHW010000230.1 GCA_017533545.1 Clostridia bacterium | reverse complement strand
CATCTTCTCCTGATTTACCACTATTGCATCCCAACAAAAGAATAAAAAGCAATACCGATAAGATTCGTTTTACCATTACGACAACCTCTACACCGGTTGAATTTTATTCCCACTCGATCGTGCCGGTAGGCTTGGGCGTGAGGTCGTAGCAGACGCGGTTGACACCCTTTACCTCGGTGATGATACGCTTAACTATCTTGTTGAGGACGGCGTAATCGATAGGCTCGATCTCGGCTGTCATAGCATCGATGGTGTTTACGGCGCGGATGATAACGGGCCACTCAAATGAGCGGGCGTTGTCGCGTACGCCGACCGACTTGACGTCGGGAATGAGTGTGAAATACTGCCATACCTTGCCGCTGAGTCCCGCAATCTCGAACTCTTCGCGCAAAATAGCGTCCGATTCACGGATGGCTTCAAGACGGTCGCGTGTGATAGCGCCGATGCAGCGAACACCGAGTCCGGGACCCGGGAAGGGCTGACGGTATACCATGTCGTCGGGCAGACCGAGAGCATGGCCGACCTCGCGTACCTCATCCTTGAAGAGGTACTTAAGGGGCTCAACAAGCTCAAAGTTGAGGTCTTCGGGAAGACCGCCTACGTTGTGGTGAGCCTTAACTGCTTTACCGGTCTTGGTGCCGCTTTCAACAATGTCGGGATAAATTGTGCCCTGACCGAGGAATTCAATTCCGTTGAGCTTTGCGGCCTCTTCGGCAAATACGTTGATGAACTCGCCGCCGATGATCTTGCGTTTCTTTTCGGGATCGTCAACGTCTTCAAGCAGGTTGAGGAAACGGTCAACGGCATCAACGTAGATAAGCTCGGCACCGAGCTGCTCGCGGAATACCTTAACTACCTGCTCGGGCTCGCCTTTGCGCAAAAGGCCGTGATTTACGTGTACGCAGACGAGGTTCTTGCCGATGGCACGAATAAGGAGAGCGGCAACTACCGAGCTGTCAACGCCGCCCGAAAGAGCCAAAAGAACCTTCTTATCGCCGATCTGAGCGCGGAGAAGCTCGATCTGGTCGTCGATGAAGTTCTGCATATTCCAGTTTGCTTCGCACTTGCAGGTGTCAAAGATAAAGGAGCGCAGAGCATCGGTATCGTTTACGTCGAGTGTATCGCATTTTGCACGGGGATAATCGAATGCACGGACGGGAATGCCAAGCGAATAAATTTCGTCGAGCACGTCAACCGGTACGCCGTCAACTACGTTGTTGATACCGCAATTGAGAATGATACCCTTGACGTTGGGCATCTCGGTGAGCTTTTCGGCGGTGATGTCGTGGGGGTAGATCTCGCTGTAAACGCCGAGCGCACGAATGGCGCGGGCGAGCGCGGAATTTTCCTCGATGCCGAGGTCTAAAATAGCAATCATGTCCTGCTTCATAAAAATTTCCCTTTCAGAAATAAAGTCGGATTTTTAATGTAGATATTATAAAACAAATTAGTTTTTTTGTCAATAAGTGAGAGGGCTCAAATTGAAATTTTTACTGAAAAATATCGCCGAGATATATCGGACCGAATGCGGGAAGGGCGCGGCCGTCCTCGTCGGTGATATTTGCGTATACCGTGTTTGACAGCATGTACGACAGATAGTAGTTTTTCAGCGCCCACGGCTCCATTGCGTAGCAGTAGAGATAGGCCGTATCGTTGTGCAGTTCAACTCTGGCAAACTTCTGGCAGGGTACGTTGTCACGATCGGTGGATATTGCAAATCCCGCGGGGCGTCCGGGTGAGGTCAGCCGTCCGTTGAGATTTTTGAATTTTACGGCGATCGTGGGACAGCCGTCGAGTGAATACGGGAGAAGATATACCGAATCGAGCTGAGGGGCAAGGGTTGAACGAATTCCCATCGGATCAAAGCAGAGGTGATACATCGATTCGGCGGCGTTTTTGCCGATCTTCATCTGATAGTCACCGCTCAGATGTATGCTGTCGTCGAGAGTGGCATCGGTTGCGGAAACGGTGTCAAGATTGTGTATCTTTTCGCCGAGCGTTCTTTGCTGTTCGCGTACCGAAGCCCAATATTTATTGTTTTCGGGTGCATCGTGGGTGCAACAGAATATCTGCACCTGGACGAAGGGAAGATCGGGATTACCGAAATCGCGGCGGAAGTTGTTTACAAGCTCGATCATGTTGTCGGTAAAGTGCTCGTGAACATTTTCCATCGAATCGGAGCAGCCCTGATACCAGAAAATACCGCGTACGTTGGAGCCGCATTCCTTGAATCGCTCAAGGGCATATACGTAGAAGTTGGGCACGCCTTCGATCTGCTGCTTTTGCCAGTTGAAGAGAGGGGAGCCGCCTATGGCGCAGGGGATAAGCCCCTGGGGAACGGCGGTGCGACGATACATCTCCTCGGCAAAGAAATAACCGGGACCGGTCGTCTTGAAATTGGGCGATTCAAGCTCGGGTCTGCCCTGCCACGTCTTAAAATCCTCGTTGGGGGAGCGCTGGACGAGATGCAGGGTGGAAGGATGAGCGGTGTTGTATTCGTTCTGGAAGTTGTAGTAGCGGATATAAGGGTTTGTATAATTGCCGGCCACCTTGTAATTTGCACCGAGCCCCTGCATATTCGATTGACCTGCAAGCAGCCAGACATCGCCGACGTATACATCGGTGAAAGTTTCGCTTTCCTCTCCGATGGCAAGCTCGATAGTGTAAGGTCCGCCTGCGGGAATTCCGCCGATGCGGAAGCGTCGTCTTTCGCCCTCGCCTTCAAGCTCTTCAAGTGTTATCGTCTTTGCCAAAATGGGAGGACCGAAAAGCTTTGCCGATGCGTTGCCCTCGCCTTCGAGCTCTATGTACGAATTGACTCGGCTGTCGCCGCCTCGCTGTAAAACGATTCCATTGGTAAGTCCGTAAATGATTTTCATTTTGTTTCACCTTTATTTTTTATACTATGATGTGTTCGAATTCGCCTATCGAGCGCATGAGAGCGGCGTCCCGCTTCTGGCTTGTAAGCAGGATTACCTGGCCGCCCTCGTCGGCGCGTGCCGAGAGGATACGCAGGATGCCGTTTAATCGGTTGTCGTCAAAGCGGGAAAAGCTTTCGTCGAATATGACGGGAGGACAGCCGTTCGGCGATAGGAGCGATGCCAGCGACAGACGCAGGCTGATATATACGAGGTCGGAGGTACCGGCGCTCATGAAATCGACAGAGTGGCGCTCGCCGTCGGTGGCGGTGAAGGACATCGAAAGGTCGTGTCCGACCGCAACGTCGCGGTATTTGCCGCCGGTCGCCTTTTCCATGATCTTTCCCGCATCGGCCGAAAGTCGGGGCGATATTTCGCCGCGCAGCGATTCGGATGCCTTTGTAAGGGCTTCCGATGCACAAACGATTGCACGATAGCGCTTCTTTTGCTCTTCAAGCTCAACGGTAAGTGCTGCGATGCGCTCTGATATGGCTGCCGGATTTGCTGATGAAACGTTCAGCGATGCAAGCTCGGTTTCAAGCGCGTGTCGGCGCTCGGTCAGAGAGGCGAGCGACTGAGAAGTGAAGGTGAATTCCTTTTTCATCTGCATAAGCTCGCTTTCGCTGTATTCCTTGTCCGAAAGGCGGTCGAAGTTCTCCTTTACAGTGGGATATTTTTCACGCAGTTCCTCTTCATCGTAGGGTGCGAGCTGCTTTTTCATTATGTTGAAGGTCTCAAACTGCTGTGTAAGACGGCTGTAAAGATCGGCGTTTTTGCGGATAAAGCTGTCGGCGTGCAAAATGGCATCGTCTACATCGGTCTTATTCCATTTTTCAAGGAGCAATTCGAGCTCGGATGTGCAGGAAGCGTATTTTTCTTCAAGCTTTTCTCTTCTTGTTTCAATGTCCGAAAGACGTCCGGATACTGTCTTGATGTGATCGCGGGTCTCATCGTGATCGTCGAGCATTCGGCGCATGTCGGCTATGTCGTCGACGTCGAGCTCGTCGAGAAGTCCGTTAAGCCGCTGTTCGGGTTTTACCGCCGAAAAGAGCAGGATTATCGAGATAACCGTGCAGAGGGCAAATGCGCCGCCCGTGATGACGGCGTTTGTCATGCCGTCGCCGAAAAGGCCGAAATATACTGCTAAAACCGCGGCAACAACTCCGGCAACGGCGAATATTACGCCGAAAGCGCGGAGGGTGGCACAGCTTCGCTGAGCAGATTTTGCCATCGACATTACGCGTGTCTTTCCGCCGAGGTTTTCAACGGTGTCGGATACGTGTTCGGCCGTATCGAGATCGGGCTCGGCCGAGAGAATAGTGTTGTATTCGTTGTTTGCGGAATCGAGAGCGGAGCGCAGGCTTGCTCTCTCGTTTTTCAGCTCGCGAAGGCGATTGAGGTAATCCTCGTCGGGCAAAAAGTCTTCATGCGCGCTTCCTTCGCGGAGCGCTTTGTACTGGGCGTTGAGCTCGTTTCCCAGACGCTTCGATTCGTTGAATTCATCGAACTGGGAAAGGATAGAGGTGTATTCGTGATACATCAGCTTCGCTTCGAGCTCGCTCTTAAGCGTGCTCTTTGCTTCGATGGCATCGAGAGTACGCGATAGCTGAGATTGAAGCTCTGATGATTTGGCCGAGTCGGCAGATGCATCTCTCAGACGCGCGCGCAGCTCGTCGATCTCCTCGCCAAGCTCGTAGATCCTGCCCCCTTTTCCGTTTTTGTGCAGCAGGGAGGTTCGTGCGCTGTCAAGCTTTTTTATGGCGCGGGCGGTATTCACCTTTTCGTCGGCAGAGAACATGAGATTTTCGATAGCGCCGCTGATGTCGGTGCCGTCGATGGCACTTCCCGAGGCCTGACCAACGTAGGCACTGCGCACGAAAATGTCGCGGGGGATGGCGAGAAAATGCTCACCGGGCGACTTGTCGAATTTAACCTTTTCGCCGCTCTCGACGTCGTAAATGCTTACCGAATCGCTTTTTGAGCTGCTTTCGCGCTCGATGCGGTAGCTTTTGCCGTTCGATATCACTGTCATCGATCCGCCTGCATTGCTGCCGTCCCACGAATGGCGAAGCGCCTTTTCGTTTTTGTCCATGCCGTAGAGCATATAAACGATGAAGGATGCGATGGTGGTTTTTCCCGCTTCGTTCGAGCCCTCGATGATGTTCATCTTTTCGCCGAAGGAGAGGGAATAGTCGTAAAGTCCGCCAAACGCTTTAATTTTAATTTTCTGTATAATCATCGGTCACTACGTCCTTTTAAATAAACGTCTGTTTTAGTTTTTACGATGCTTTTCGCGTGAAAATCCCTCGTCGCCGTTTGCACGGTAACGGGCGCTTTTGTCAACTCTGTTGAGCAGCTTTTCGCCCGCCGAGTAGCGGCGGAGATTTTCTGCGGCGATCTCGATTATCATGTCGTATGTGTCGCGCAGATGGAAAAATCCCGTGATATGTGGAGTTATTACGATGTTTTCACAATTCCAGAGCGGACTTTGTTTGGGCAAGGGCTCGACCATTGTAACATCGAGTGCAGCACCGCCCAGCTTGTTTTG
>JAFXHW010000229.1 GCA_017533545.1 Clostridia bacterium | reverse complement strand
GGTCATGTGAAAATAGGTGAAACGCTAGAAGCCGGATTAATTCGAGAAACAATGGAAGAGATGGGCGTCAAAATAGAATGCAAGCGCTTATTGTGGAGCGAGGAATGTTTTTGGGAGTGGAACGGCAGGGCGGCACATAATTTTGCTTTCTACTATCTCATAGAGGACAATTCTACTATTCCCGATACTGGTGAGTTCACATCACATAAGGATAATTGCAATGTTGTACTTGGATGGATGCCGATTGAGGAAATACAGAATGTAATCATCTATCCAGAATTTTTAAAGACCGAAATCTATCATTTAGATGAACCTATGAAGCACTTTGTCTCCAAGGGGTAACGCATACCAATTCCAATTTATCGAACAGAACAAACAATCCCCGACAGAAAAATCTGTCGGGGTTATCTTTTGGCTTTCTGCGGATCAAATTTTATACAAACGGACAGTCGAGGACGCCTGCCCCTACAAAACGTGTGTAACTTCCTTATGAGAAGTTTGCTTTGGCATCGTTTTTTATATTGATGGGCATGGCGGTTATAATCAAAGAAGGACGAACATACAATTTAGTGAAAAGTAAAAACAGCTACCAATGGAGGCTACTATGTTTGTATATTCGCTCAGAGCATCTACGCTTAAATTTGTCGGAGTGCTTGCCCTGTCACTCGCCACCCTTATCACACTTATAACGCTTATTCCAACCTTTGAGCCGGCGGCATCGTCCACTCTTTCGCAAAAGCAAAACGAGATCGTATACTCGGGTATCAAGAGTGCCGAGGACGGCGCGGCCTTCCTCGCCCAGTTTGGCTGGGATGTCAAGACGGATTCGGTCGAATGCGAGCAGATCAAGATGCCGGCCGAGTTTGACAGTGTCATGATCGAGTACAACGAGCTGCAAAAGAGTCAGGGGCTCGATCTGTCCAAATACCGCCGCCGCGATGTGACACGATACACTTACAAGGTCAAAAACTATCCCAAATACGACGGCACTGTCTACGCCACAATACTCGTATACCGCAACAAGGTGGTGGGCGGAGACATCTGCTCGGCCGACGTCAACGGATTTGTCAAAGGCTTTTGATGCATCGTAAAATTGACAAAACGGTCGATATGTGATATAATGGCTGTCACAGCTAATATATAGGAAGTTGGTTTTACTGAATGTCTCAAATAAAGATCCTCGCCCTCGGCGATGTCGTAGGTGTGAACGCAGTTGAATATATACGCCGGCGACTGGGGCGCTTCTGCGACGATAACGCGATCGATTTCACCGTCATCAACGGCGAAAACGCCTGTATGGGTCAAGGAAACGGGCTCGACGTTGTCAGCGCAAAGACACTTTTGCAGTCGGGTGCCGACGTCATAACGTCGGGCAATCACATATGGCATAAAAAAGATATGCGCGAATATCTCGATTCGACCGATCTTATAATCCGTCCCGCGAATTACCAGCCATCAATGCCCGGTCAAGGGTACACAAAGGTGAACTGTCAAGGGTACACCATGCTGGTCATCAACGTGCTGGGCGTAATTTATATCGATCCGCTTGACAGCCCGTTTACCGCGGTCGAGCAGATACTTGAACGGGAAGAGGGCAGATACGATTTCGCCGTTCTCGATATCCATGCCGAGGCGACAAGCGAAAAGTATGCGCTCGCACGCTATTTTGACGGACGTATCCACGCCATGTTCGGCACACATACTCATATACCCACTGCCGACAATCAGGTGCTTAAAAAGGGCAGCGGATTTGTCTGCGATCTCGGTATGTGCGGACCGGTCGATTCCATTCTAGGCGTTAAAAACGAGTGCATCATCGAACGCCTCGTCAACGCATCTCAGCAAAAGTTCGAGCTTGCGGACGGTGAGATTGCGGCGAACGGAGTTATATTTACGCTCGATACCGACAGCAAAAAATGTCTTTCGGTTGAAAGAATAAAGTTTTGACAGACAAAAAAGAAGGGACTGTTTTCACAGTCCCTTTATTCTTTTATTCTG
>JAFXHW010000228.1 GCA_017533545.1 Clostridia bacterium | reverse complement strand
TGATGCCGACTTTTACATCACCTATCTTTCCTACTCTTATTACGAAAAAGAGGGCGAAAAAATATACCTCTACGTTTCTCTCTCGGGATACGCCTTCCTATATTGACGATTTTGCCCGCTTTGCTTGACAAAGAGCGGGCAAAAATGATATACTGATAGTTGGCCCATTTGGGTAAAATACAATTTTCAAAAAACAGGAAAACTATGTTTAACACATACATCAAAGCCAAATCAAACGAAACAGTAACCGAGCATTACATCGGCTCGTGCGCGACGTACCACGGCTTTGCCTACCAGACCTTTTCGGAAGAAACGGGACTTGTCGGCAAACCGCGCGAGCGCGAATTTGAGCGCGTGCGCCAAATGAAATTGAAAGTGGCACGCACCTGGTACCGCCCCGATTTTTCGCGCGATATGTTCAAGCGCTTTTGCTTGTGGCTCGACGAGATGAAGAAAGCCAACGTCGACGTTATGCTGTCGGCATCGTGGTTTTTCACCAAGGACGTCTGGTTCTTCTCGCACGAAAACCACAGCGACGCCGATTACACGTCAAAGCTTGAAAATTTTGACAAATGCTGCGAAAAGATGGCATCGTGGATAGCCAAATCGCTCGAATCGTTCATCGTGGTGCGCGGATATACAAATATCAAGTACCTGTCCCTTTTCACCGAGCCCTTCAGCTATGCGTCGGGCCCATGCCCCGAGGGTATCGACTACTTTGAGGCTTATGAACGCTGCTGCAGAAAGATCAACGAAAAGCTGATCAAATTCGAAGTGCGCGACAAGGTCAAGCTCGTAGGCCCGAACGGGATCTTCACCTCACACGATGATAACCAGCTGCAGCGCGCCATCGAAAAGATGGACGATATCATCGACATCTACTCGATGCACACCTACGCCTGGTGCGATCCTTCCTGGCAGAAAAACCGCGGCTTTTACATGACCGGATACGAGGGCTGGAAGAGCCACGCCGAATATGTAAGAAAGATTGCAGAAAAAAAAGGTAAACCGGTCTGGTTTGACGAATACGGACTGAGCGGCGACGGAAGGCTTGCAGAGGGTGTCCGCGACAGCGTTTGGTACGGCAACTACATCGCGCTCATCAATGCCGCGCTGATCAATGGCGGTATGAACAACACCCTTATCTGGACTCTTTTCGACCAGAAATATCCATACAACATCACCAACAACGACTCTTTTTACAACGGAGTGCAAAGATGGGGATGCTGCAAGATGCCGGGTGACAGCATAAAGGACAGCGAAAACGCGCGTCCCTCCTGGTACGTTATATCGCTTCTTTCACGCTATATGTCAGACGGCGATGCAAAGGTGGTAAAATGCGAATTCGGCGAGGGCATCTGCGCGGCCGTAACGGTAACAAAGGACGGACGCACCTCCGTGCTTGCGGTAAATATGCGAGATGACAGCGCAAACGTCACCATCGACGTTGAAGCGAGCGGACTTAAGAGATATCTCTACGATCCCGCCGCACTCAAACCCGCGCCCGACTATATAATGATCGAACCCGACAAAAAGCTTGACACCGCTCCCATAAACGACATTCTTCCCCCCTATGCCGTTGCGGTATACAGCAACGCTGACTGATTTTAATAATTATTAAAAAGGAGATACACTAATGAGAAACATTGCATATTACAACGGTGAGATTTCCACCCTTGAAGAGCTTAAAATACCGGTGCTTGACCGCGCCGTTTACTTTGGCGACGGCGTTTACGACGTTGCATTCATCGATAACAGCCACTTTTTCGCGCTCGACGAGCATATCGATCGCTTTATGAACAGCTGCCGTCTTATCGATATAGAGCCCCCCTGCTCCCGCGAAGAGCTTGAGGAGATTTTTAACGGTCTTATTTCGAAGCTTGAAGGTATCAAGAGCGGTATCCTCTATTGGCAGGCATCGCGCGCGACCGCAAACCGCGACCATCCGTATCCCGTAAACGCAAAAACAAACCTTCTCGTTTGGATCAAGGAAAAGAATCTGCCCGACATCAAAGTACCGTTAAAGCTTATGACCGTGCCCGATGTCCGCTACTCTCTTTGCAATATAAAGACCATCAACCTCCTTCCCAACGTAATCGCAAGCCAGCGTGCCGTTGAGGCCGGATGTGACGAGGCGGTTCAGATCCGCGACGGCGTTGTAACCGAGTGCGCTCACTCCAACATCTCTATCATCAAGGATGGCGTATTCATCACTCATCCTCTCGATTGCCGCATTCTCCCCGGTATCGCACGTTCGCACGTGCTTGCTCTCTGCCGTGAGCTCGGAATTCCCGTCGAGGAAAGAGAATACGGTCTTAACGAGCTTATGAACGCCGACGAAATCATCGTTACCAGCACTACAAAGCTCTGCTCGGCCGCAAACGTGCTCGACGGATACAAGGTCGGCGGCAAGGCGCCCGAACTTGTTGAAAAGATCCAGGACGCTTACCTCGCAAAGGTTTTGAGAGAAACCCTTTGATGAAAAAATCAATGTTAAAAAAAGCTCTGCTTTTGATTCTCTCGCTTTCAATGCTTTTTTCGCTTTCCTGCGCAAGAGATGAGGAGCGCGAGGACGTTTCAACGACCACTCATCCACTGCCGAAATCAAAACAGATCGAGATGATCGGCGACGAATCGTTTATTTATACCGTCTACGCCGACTACGTTGAGATATACTCATATATCGGCGGAGGCGCTGTCGTAAACGTGCCGCAAAGCTTCAACGGCAAAGTGATACTCAGCATCGGCGACAAAGCTTTTGAATCAAATACGACCTTGACAAAGGTTGTGTTGCCCGATACGGTGATAAATATCGAGCACCGCGCATTTGCCAACTGCACCTCCCTCCGCGAGATAACCATGAACGGCGTAAAAGCGATCGGAGGTGAGGCATTCAAGGGTTCGGGACTCGAAAATATCGTTCTGCCTCCCGTGCTTGAAAACCTCGGCAAGTATGCCCTTGCAGATACGTGTATCGAAAGCTGCGTTCTTCCCGCCTCCATCATTTTCCCGGGTGACTACGCATTTGCAGGCTGCAAGAATCTCACAAATGTCGTTTTCCCCGCAACGATGACCCAAATATCGGCGAGAATGTTCTACAACTGCCCGTCGATAGTTGAGGTCACTCTTCCCGAAAACATAAAAAGAATAGGCGGTTATGCCTATTCTTCCTGCCCTAATTTGAAAAAGATTTATATTCCCGAAAGTGTATGCGAGATAGGCGAGGGACTTTTATACAACTCGCCCAACGCCGTCGTGATCACACCGAAGGGCTCTTTTGCGGAAGAATTCTGCAAAACCCACTCGATAAAATATGAAACGGTCTGATCTTACGAGTTAAACAGTACCACACCGTTGTATATCCCTTCGGCAAACAGCTCACTTCTTCCGCTCATCAGCGCGGCGTCACCCGCATTTGTGATAAATCCGATCTCGCTGAGTACTGCCGGCATTCTCGTCTTGCGAAGGACGTAAAGCGACGGTCGCGCAAAGGTGCCCCGATCCTCGATCCCGGTGATTGCCGAGATCTGCTCTGCGATAAGCAGTCCAAGATCGTATGCCGGGGTATCGAGCGCGTAGACGTAGCTTTCGCAGCCCGATGCATTGGCAAACGACGATGCATTTGTGTGCACGCTGACAAAATAGTCGGCTCCCCACTCGTTTGCAGCATCAACTCTGGCGCGAAGACTTGTGGCATTGGTTGTTCCGAGCACAACGTCGGGCGTCTCTCTTGAAAGGCGTGCCTCGTAGTCGGGATTTGCATTGAAAAGATCGGCGGCTATGCGCGCCACCTCATAGGTTATATCCTGTTCGCGCAGTCCGTTCCCCTCTGCTCCCGCATTGGGGTTTTGAGGATTGTGTCCTGCATCGATAAAAACCTTTATTTTAGCCATAAAACTGCCTCCGTATTATTTTATACTACATAATATGCGGAGGTGGATTTATTTATTAATAATTTTTCATTTTAATAATACGCGTCTTTTAACGCGTGAGGAACACATGGAATTTGTCAGAATCAGAAGAATACTGAGCACAGCGCGCCGCGCAATCGACGATTATAAAATGATCGAAGATGGAGACAGAATAGCCGTCGGTCTTTCGGGCGGCAAGGATTCCCTCGCCCTGCTCTGTGCTCTGATCGACCTTAAAAGATTTTACCCTGTAAACTACGAGATCGTGGGAATAACGGTCAATATGGGCTTTGAGGGATCGGACTTTTCCTCTCTTCGAAATTTTTGCGCCGAAAACGGCATCGAGTTTGTCGAAAAAGAGACCCAGCTTGCCAATCTCATCTTCAACGAACGCAAGGAGAGCAATCCCTGCTCGCTTTGCGCCAGAATGCGACGCGGAATATTGCACGATGCCTGCATTGAGGCAAACTGCAACAAGCTGGCGCTCGGCCATCACTACGACGACGTCATCAACACATTTATGCTGAATTTGGTGCACGAGGGCCGCATAGGCACCTTCTCGCCCGTCACCTACCTCAGCCGCAAGAACATCACCATGATCCGTCCGCTAATCTATTCGCCCGAAAAGGACATTCGTTATTTTATAAACCACAATCCCGACCTCCCCCTCATCGCAAGCCTTTGTCCTGAGGACAAGCATACCGAGCGCGAGGAGATCAACGAGCTTGTAATGTCACTCGACAAAAAGTATAAGGGATTCAAGCACCGCGCATTCGGTGCCATACAGAAATCGCACATCGACGGATATTGATAAGGCAATAATAACTAAAGCTCCACAAAAGGTTCAACCTTCGGGGAGCTTTACTTATTTATTTGTAATCGAAACAAGACTTATTTTTGTCAACACTAAAATATATTATGAGGTGATATAAAAATGAACGACAAATCATTAAAAATAAAAAAGCGCGGAGAAGACGGCAATAAGATCATTTCTGTACGAGTACGCGAAGACATTCTCAATGAACTCGACAAAATTGCTCACGAAAGCAACTATTCCAGAAACGAATTAATAAATCTTATATTAAAATACGGAATAGTAAATTTAGAAATTATTCAGTAAAATTGGTATTGTATATTAATCACTATCAACAAACAAAAAAAGACAGAGAAAATTATCTCTGTCTTTTTTATTTACTTAATGTCCGATACTGTAAATCTCGCCTCAACTCCGACGCTGCCGTCTTCGTTTTGAGTAGAGAAAAAGTAATCGTTGCCATCGCTTCCCATGAGTATGGACACATCCTTATCATAGGGAGCTTCATGTATGTAGCTTATCACAAAGGACTCGACACGCTTGTTTTCGATGCCGTCGATACAGGAAGCGAGCATATCGGGATAGTTGGTGTTGTTCATGTGACGGTTTAGGTCGCAATCGCCGTATCCGATATGTCTTTGGCTGACCGCGCTGAGCTCCAACTCCTTGGGAAGTCTCAATCTTATGGAAAAGGGCAGTTCAAGCGGCTCTTCGGTATCGAAATTAAGGCTGAGCTCCTCGACACGGCAAAGACGTCGGTCGCTAAGATCAACGAGCGCCCAGACGGTCATCATCTCGGCGACAAGCTCGTCGCGACGATAAATCCTTGCGCATCGGGTAAAGGAGGTCAGCTTGCTCGGGCAGGCCCAAGTCTCGACGGTGATCTCATCGTACGCGTGAAGGGGAACAGGATTATGTACCCCGACTCGGCAGAGTATAAACGCTTTGCCGCCTGCGCGAAGATCCTCGTTGGACGGTCCGAGATTGTGAAGCTGCTGATTGGCCGCCTCCTGCATATAGCGGAGTATAAGAGAAGGACGGACATTGCCGTTTAAATCGATGTCATGCGCGCTCACGCGCATTTTTTCGGTCCAAACCATTCTTTATTTAAATTAAAGGGTGTTCTGAGAGCCGAGAACATTAACGATCTTGTGGGTAACCATCTTCTTAACCTCTTCGCGAGCAACCTTGAGGTATTCTCTGGGGTCGAAAGCGGAGGGCTTTTCAGTAAGAACGCGACGGATACCTGCGGTGAATGCAAGGCGGATATCGGAGTCGATATTGATCTTGCAAACTGCGCTTGTAGCTGCACGGCGAAGCTGCTCTTCGGGAATACCTACTGCATCCGGAAGTGCGCCGCCGCGAGCGTTGATCTCTTCAACACATTCCTGAGAAACGGAGGATGCGCCGTGGAGAACGATCGGGAAGCCGGGGATTCTCTTTTCGATCTCTGCGAGAATGTCGAAACGGAGCGGAGGGGGAATAAGGATGCCCTTTTCATTTCTGGTGCACTGTGCAGGAGTAAACTTGTATGCGCCGTGGGAGGTACCGATGGAGATCGCAAGGGAGTCAACTCCGGTACGGGAAACGAAATCCTCAACCTCT
>JAFXHW010000227.1 GCA_017533545.1 Clostridia bacterium | reverse complement strand
GTGCGCTCCGTCCTTTGTCGGACGGAAGCCCTTTCCTTTCAGCATTGCACCAACATTTTCCGCAGTTTCGGGGAATCCGCACTCTGTCAGCGCGTCGGCGAAAATATCGTATAGCAGCGGTTGCGTATCGGCAAGAGTGCCATCGAGGTCGAATATGAGAAGTTTTTTCAATTTTAATTTCCTTTTTGTCGAATTATATTTTGTACTCTGTTTGCGTTCCGTCATCATTGTCAGAAATAATGACGCTGTAGATGCAGTTCAAAGTTTCGTTTTCTATCGTAAATCTTGCAAGTCTGTGCAGAGGCACACTGCCTATAACAGACGGCGGAACGAGCATATCGATTATTATTTCCTTATAAATAACAGTCTCCCGCTCGTATTCGGTGCGTGTAGCCACGGAGCTTTGCTGACCGTCGAAATAATTGATCTCTATGACAAGCTTTTTTTCATTGTCAGAGACTTTTATTTCAATATTGATCAAGCCTTCCGTATTATCAAGATAATCGCGCGGATCGAGATATCTCGGAACGCTGTCGATGTCAAGATCGTCGGCTTCGGGTTCATCGAAATACTCAAAAGGCGTCAACTGTACGGTGATAGGAGTGGAGACGTTCTTTTTGAGGTATTTTAATGTAATATCCATTTTATTAATTACCACTCACGCCATTCCTCGGTTATGTCATCGGCATCGGTTACAAGTCCGCAGTCGATGGCGGCTGTTTGTATGATCTCCCAGATTGCCTCGCGGGCTTCGGTCTCGATCAGCTCATAACCGCATTCTTCGTTCAAGTCATTGAGCGCGAGAACGAGATCTTTGACAAGATTCATGATGACTTTCTCACTCGGGTTGGTGATTTTAGAAAGTTCGATGATGTAATCGAGGAGCATTTCCTCGCATTTTTCTACATCTTTCTTTGAATATTCACAGTCGCCTTCACCGGCTTCCATAAAATAGATCATAGGCTCGACAACGGTTTCTTTAATCTGCTCTTGGTATTTTTTGATTTCCATAATAATTTTCCTTATTTGAGTATGTTCAAAAGGTCACAAGGCCGTTCCGCAAAAACGGTTGCACCTTGTTTGCGGAGTCCCTTTTCGTGTCCGTAGCCCCAGTTTGCGATGATGTGGTCGCATCCCGCATTCTTTGATGCGAGATAGTCTGTCGCGAGGTCACCGATCATGCAGGTATTCTCGGGTGCGATGCCGGTTTCCTTGCATATAAAGAGTATTCCGTCGGGCGCGGGTTTTTTGGGGCATTCGGCAGAGCGGCCGAGAACGAAGGAGAAAAGCCCCTCGAAAGCGGTCGAAATGATCGGCTTGACATATTCATCCTTCTTGTTTGAGAGTACGGCGAGGGTATATCCGCGATTTTTCAGCTCAACGAGCGTTTCGGGGATGCCGTCATAAACGCGGTTAATGCTCTCCATAAACAGATCGTCATAGTTGTTCCAAAAATCAACGCCGTATTTTTCGGGTTCGACTTTATCAAAAAATTCGCAGGGAATCAGCGCGCGGCTGTCTTCAAAAACCGTGCTGCCGCTTGTTTTGATCAGCTTTGTTACCTCTTGGGGTGACTCGATCTCAACGCCTGCGCTGATCAGGGAGCGGTATACCATTGTGTGAAGCAGCGGCTGGGTGTCGGAAAGTGTTCCGTCGAGGTCGAATATGAGAAGCTTATTTGACATT
>JAFXHW010000226.1 GCA_017533545.1 Clostridia bacterium | reverse complement strand
CCTTCAGGCCCTCGGCGCACAGGGGGATCTTGATGACGATATTGGGGTGGATGGCGGCCAGCTCGAGGGCTTCCGCCACCATTTTTTCGTGTTGCAGCGAGATAACCTCGGCAGAGATCGGGCCGTCGACAATGGTGGTAATTTCCTTTACCACCTCTTTGAAGGCCCGTCCCTCCTTGGCGATCAGTGTGGGATTGGTGGTAACGCCACTAATGACGCCCAGATCCCAAGCTTCCTTGATTTCGGATACATTGGCTGTATCGATAAAAATTTTCATGATTTCTCCGGAATCGCGCGATAAAAAAGGTGAATTTGTTATAACGGTGTCTATTTTACATCACGGCGTGATATTTGTCAAGAGGAAATGTGATTTTTTTGAAAAAATATCATTTTTACTTTTCGTACCAACGGTAGATCGGCAGAACTATGCATTTTCATGAAATAAACGCTTGCGATATTGTGTCGGTGTCATGTGTTCGAATTTTTTAAAAGTTTTGCTGAAGTGGCTCATATCGACAAACCCAACCCGTTCACATATTGTGGAGAGAGGTAATGTGTGATCGTGGAGTAGGCGTTTGCTCTCGCGAATGCGACAGGCGATATGATAGGCTTGTAAAGTTATGCCGATTCTTTCGGAAAACATCCGGGACAGATGATATTTGCTGACACCCACGTGTTCGGCTAAAGCGGACAGATTGAGCGGAGCAACAAAATGGCTTTCCAAATATCGGACACATTGAAGAACGATATCCTGTGTGGTATCGTTCTTTTCTTTTTGGCGACTTACGTTTAACAAGATGTTGAGGAGTCGTCCAATATGATCGGATAACAAGATTTCATTTTCTGAACGATGGGAGCGATAAATACGAATGATATCGCCAAGCATGGAAAAAATTGGAGAGTTATCGGTTGAGATGATGGTTTTGTTTTGTAGAGCAGTGGCAAAGGCGGTTACCGCTCCACCTGAGATCGTGAGGAAAATAGCCATCCAATCCTGCCCGGACAAAAAAGGAAGAGCGGTGTCATTTTTCAGTACCGCGATGGAATTGACCGCCATCGTAATCGATTGATTGGGATATTGTAAAAGGATTCTGCCATCAGTATTGTACAAGAGAGAAATCGTTCCCGGTAACGAAGACGGTAAGGCTGGGGAACGGTCGGTCAAATATAGGCAAGCGGATACACGGTATAAAAAATCGGATTTCGGAATTGACATGAGGAAACTCCTTTGACAGGCTGTTGTTATATTATATCACGCAGGAATACAAAAAGCAACAGAATACCCTAAAAAAGCAACGAGATACATTTACAAAATCATCACGCAGTGATAAAATACAGTTGAATCATAACGAATGAGGGACGGATTGGGAAGAGCGATTCGTTCTCATATCGTAATCTGTCGTGTAGCGACGTGACATAAGGAGGATTTTTATGGAACAATTACGAATCGGATTGGTTAGCACCAGCCAGCTCAGCTTCCCGGGTGATAAGGATACGGCATATGGCAAATGTGTGGCCGGTCTGACGGCACTGTCTGCGGAATTCGGCTTTGCCCTTTCGGTGTGGCAGGAGACGGTCATCACCCCTGCGGACGCCGAAAAGGCCATTGCTTATTTTGAAGAGGAGAAGGTGGACTTTGTGCTGATCCAGCACACCTCTTATTCCTCGGGCTTCTTGGCAGAGTCCTTTGCAAAGATGAAGAATGTGTACCTCGGCCTTTGGGCCATTCCCGAAGGAGCAGATTCCGGCATCGTGCCCTTCAACTCTTTCTGCTCCATCAATATGCATCAGGCCATTATCTACCATTATTTCAAGGCTGACAATATCAAGGTCAAATGGTTCTATGGCTATGCTGAGGACGAGCGTTTCCGTGCCAGACTTCTGACCACCGTGCGCGCCCTTCGTGCCATCAAGAACCTGAAGAAGTCCCGCGTCGCCCTGATCGGCGGAATCGCCCCCGGCTTCAACGATCTGTATAACGATGAAAGACAGTTCCTCAAGCTCTTCGACGGCATGAAGTACAACCGTCTCCCCGAGTACGACGAAATCAAAAGCATGGCACTGGCCATTTCCGACGAGGAGGCCGCTAAGGTGGCCTCGACGATGCACTCTTGCGCCTGCGGCGCACTGCCTCAGGCCGAGGAGAAGTTGCTTCTCAGCGCCAAGTTCTATATGGCCTACAAGCGCTTCATCGCCGAGGGGCAGTACGATGCTTTGGCCGTCAGTTGCTGGCCGAAGTTCCAGGATGACTTCCGCTATTCGGTCTGCTCGGTCGTCGGTCAGCTGAACGACGAAGGTACGCCGGTAGCCTGCGAGGGCGACGTGCTCAGTATGATCAGCATGCTGGCGCTGAAGTACATGGCAGACGACGTGACCATGCTGATGGATCTGACCAAGTTCGATGAGAGCGATAACTCGGTGCTGATGTGGCACTGCGGCCCTGCCGCCTCCCGCTTCGGCAAGAATTATTGCCTCGGATGCAATTTCAGCGGTACCGCTCATATCGAAGGTCAGCCCCCTGTGGGTCTCGGCGTAGCAAGAGATATGGTATTTGATCCCATGCCCGCTACCACCTTCCGTTTGACCGGCGAGTGTGACAAGTATCTGCTTCTGACCGGTGATTTCATGGGTGATGTTAAGCCCAGCATGACCGGTAGCCGCGGTTGGATGAACAACTTGAAGATGAACGGCAAGGATATCTCGGCGTTGGATTTGGTGAACACCATTCAGTCCTCCGGCTTCCAACATCATTATCCCATCGTGGCAGGCAATTTGGATGCTGCTGTCAAGGAATTCTGCGCTTGGCTGGGACTGAAGCCCCTCAAGCCCATTCCCTATGAGGATTGCCTGCAGGTGGCCGACTAACTTCTTTGCGAAAGGATATACATACCATGAAAAATAATTTGACTATGACCGAAATGTTCCGTGGGAACATGATCTTAAAGCAGGGCGGCGATCCCGCCACCCTCATGGGCACAGGCCCCATGTCGTACGAGTGCATCAAGGCTCAGCTCCTCAATGCTATGGAGCGCGATTATCCCGTTTATTTTATCGCCAGCCGCAATCAGGTGGAT
>JAFXHW010000225.1 GCA_017533545.1 Clostridia bacterium | reverse complement strand
GTCTGGGGGATTGAGAGCGCGAGCTCTCACCCCAGCGCGGAATTTTTAAGGGCGCGAAGCCCTTAAATCATTCTCTTTGTCACTTTCTCTTTTGATAAAGAGAAAGTGGGAGCCTGCGCGGCGGGAGCGCTTGAGAAATTAAGAAAAACCGCAGGTTTTTCTACCTATTTTCCATTTAGACAACCCCTCACCCGACTTTGTCGGGAGCTCCCTGATTTGCTTTGCAAATTTTTGCACAGGGGAGCCTAATGACAGGACAAATCACGGCAATAAACCAAATCCCACCCGATTACTAAAATATGAATGAATTTTTGATATTTCAGGGCATGACGCCCGAGATGGTGCTTTGGCCGATGTATATCGGCGTGTGTGTCGCCATTCTGTATAGCCATTTTTTGAAGATTAAGCTTGGACCGTTCGTCAAGGCGCTTATCAAGGCTAAGGCGGTATCGAGTGAGAGCGCTCTGTCGCTGGAAGAGCTCGGATTTGAGAAAAACAAGCACGTCTTGTACGATCTCAAACGCAAAAGCGGACTTCGCAGACTCGTCGAGAGATGCGAGGTTGAAAAAACGCCGGAAAATAAGCAGCCCGATGATGTCGAAAAATCGGCTTTGGAAGAAAAATGTGTCAAATATTATATCCCCGATGAGAAAGTCGGACGCGCCGATGCCATATACGTCAACGGCGGATCAAGCCTGAAAATGACGATAATCATGCTCGTCGTCTTTTTGGCTCTCACCGTACTGCTGCTCAAATTGGCCCCCTTGCTCGTTAATCTGATAAACAATTTCGAAGTGTTTATGTGATGAAACGAAATAAGCCAGTGAAAACTGTAAATAATTATAATAATGAAACATATATTCCAAGATAGGAGTAAATATTATGGATAACAACCGTCAGCAAATCAGAACTCCCTCGCGCCGCCGCAGACGCCGCAGACGCCACAGCACAGCGTTTATATTTGTTATCATATTGCTTTGCGCAATTTTGGCGGTAGCACTCACCGTGTTTGGTATTTATATGTCGGGTTACCGTTATCAGATGTTTGAAAATGAGGACGGAACTTTCGAAAAGTTCTACGGCAAGATCGACGATTACGGCGCTCCCGTTTCGGGCAAAATCTACTTTTCCACCGGCGGAACTGCGACCATAAATAAGGACGACGGCAAAGTCTACTATTCCAACGGCGACGTTTACGACGGCGACCTTCTCAACCTCAAAAAGCACGGCGAAGGCAAGCTGACCTATGCTCAGGGCGACGTTTACGAGGGCACTTTCGTCAACGACGCTATGACCGGCAAGGGCAAGTTCACCTATAACAATGGCGACGTCTACGTCGGCGATTTTGTTGACGGCAAACTGAGCGGTCAGGGTGAATACCGTTGGGCCTCTGACGGATCGGTCTACTCGGGCGGATTTGTCGACGGCATGAAAAACGGTATGGGATCGTATACATGGGCAGACAAATCGTCCTACGTCGGACCCTATGTCAATGATATGAAGCACACCGCCGAGGGCGAAAGCGGAACTTACACCTTTGCAAACGGAGACGTTTACGTCGGCGAGTTTGTAAACGATGCCCGCACCGGAAGCGGCACCTACACCTGGCAGGAATCGGGCGATACATATACCGGTGAGTTTGTAAACAACACTCTCAGCGGATACGGCACCTATACCTGGGCCAGCGGCCGCGTTTACACCGGCTATTTTGAAAACGGACGTGTTGTACCCGTTGAAACCGAAACTCCCGCCGACGGTACAACTACCGACGGTACAACTACCGACGGTACTGCCGAAAGCGGCGAGGTAAATTCGTAATTAATCAAAGACCCTCTCCAAAAGGAGAGGGTCAATCCCATTTCAGTATTTTTAAAAGGTATGAAAGTATTAATGACCACAATGTCGCTTGACATAGGCGGCGCCGAGACACATATCGTTGAGCTTGCTCGCGAGCTCAAACGCCGCGGTGTTGAGGTGAGCGTTGCGTCAAACGGCGGCGTTTACGTGCCGGAACTTGAAAGTGCCGGCATTCGTCATGTAAAAGCGCCTCTGCACTCGAAAAAGCCGTCCAATGTCATCAAGGCGTACAGCATCTTAAAGCGCGACATTGAGAAAAATCAATACGACATCGTCCACTCGCACGCGAGAA
This sequence comes from Clostridia bacterium, assembly GCA_017533545.1. Next base: position 416 of record JAFXHW010000225.1, on the reverse strand, counting down.
TTCCCGCATTTATCTCGGGGCTTCTCTCAAAACGGCTGGGCTTTCGTTTCGTGTCCTCCTGCCACGGCGTGTACGATATCACCGCACTCTGGAAAATGACGGCAAACTGGGGCGAGCACTGCCTTGCAGTCAGCTGTGATACTAAGGATTACCTTATCAAAAACTACGGCATCGCACCCGAAAACATCACGATAACGATAAACGGCATCGATTCTGCCCGATTTGCCCGCGACGAAAATATGAGGGTGGAAGTATGCCGCTCTATCGGCATGAACGAGAGCTGCCGTCACCGTATCGTCTACGTCAGCCGTATCGATTCCGCATCGTCGCACGTAGCGTTCATGCTCATATCGAAGATGCAGCAGCTTGTCGAACAATATCCCGATGCCGAGCTTCTTATCATCGGCGGCGGCGAC
>JAFXHW010000224.1 GCA_017533545.1 Clostridia bacterium | reverse complement strand
TAAATCCCTGGCGGGATTTGCGATATACGCTGACGCGTGCGATATATCTTCGATGCGATATGCCCTTCGGGCGTGAACGCGCTTCGCGCGAGGGATTTATATCATATCGCAACCGACCGTAGGGAGGTTATATCGCATTTGCGTAAGCAAATATATCGTCAAAAAAGCTGTACTTGTCAAGAAAAAGGACGAGGAATTTTCGTAATTCTTCGTCCCTTTTTGTCGGTTGGTATAATTCAATTCACAACTGCTCTGTATCAGACTCCCCCTTTGCAGGCTCTTTTCTTTGTCTTTGTTCGTAAAATTTCAAAAAATCCTTGTAGTTTTGATTTTTTTGTGATAAAATAATTGGGTAAATAATCCGTAATTGGAGGAAAACGATCATTAACCGTACTTTTGAAGGAAAGCTGATAACGCTGAGCGGCGGACTGTATACGGCAGACGTTGACGGCCGTGATGTTTTTTGCCGCGCACGCGGAGTGTTCAGACATGAAGATATAAAGCCTACCGTCGGCGACAATGTTGTCATAACAATGGGGGAAAACGAGGGCGACGACGCATCGATCGATAAGATACTCGAGCGCAAAAATTGCCTTATCCGTCCGCCCATGGCTAATCTTGATATACTGTTTTGCGTAATCGCCGCTGCGCATCCCGAGCCGTCCACGCTCCTGGCGGATAAGCTGATTACCATATCGGAGCACAATCACATCGAGCCCGTTCCGATTATATCAAAGTCCGATCTCGATTTTGCCCGCGCCGACGAGCTTTGCAGCTGCTATAAAAAATGTGGATTCGATTCCTTCGTCTTTTCCAATGAAAACGGGGAGGGGATCGACGAGCTGCGCGAATATATAAAGGATAAATGCAGGGGGAAAACATCGGCTGTTGCCGGCGTTTCGGGTGCAGGCAAATCGAGCCTTCTAAACTCCCTTTTTCCCACACTCCGTCAGGAAACGGGCGCACTTTCCGAAAAGATCATGAGGGGCAAAAACACCACCCGCCAGACAAGGCTGTTCAGACTGTCCGATCTCGGCGCCGCTGAAAGCGGATACTTTGCCGACACGCCAGGCTTTTCGATGATCGATTTCGAGCGCTTCGACTTTTACACGCTCGACGATCTGCCATATGTTTTCCGTGAGTTTGATGAATATATCGGCCATTGCCGATATACAAAGTGTGGCCACACAAAAGAGGAGGGCTGCGCTATTCTGGAAGCGATCGAAAAGGGTGATATACCGCGATCCCGTCATGACAGCTACCTTGAGCTGTATGCAGAACTGAAAAAGAAAAAGAGCTATCGCTGATAGCTCTTTTTTAACCGATTTTTTTCTTTTGCATATAATGACGATGGATAGTCTTAAATGAAATCTCTTTTTCGAAAGGATCGCAGATGAAATGAAGATAGTTGTGGTGAAATCTCCGCCCTTTTTAGTGCCGCTTTTGCGCCGTATTTTCAAAATGAAAGAGGCAAAACGGTAAAGTAAAATCAGCCGACAGCCCAAGCTGATAATAAATCCCTTTGTGCAGCCTTTGTTTTTAAGACATCCGCTTTCGGGGACTTGTATCACTGAGCGTCGGCTTTTTTGCGGTTTTTCATCATGGTACATTGACAAATCAATACGAATAACATATACTATGAAATGTTGTAAAAAAATATATGTCAGGGTTTGCAACGTTTATTTACATTGTGGGAAAATACGCGAAAAGGAAGCTTTTTAAATAAAGTCAAGGTTACTGAAATGAACAGATATGCCATTAACAATTCCGTACCGTTTGTAATGCACAATACGTGCGCAAACGAAAACGAGATTCGACGTGCTGCCAAGGCCTATAATTCATTGATCGATAATCCGATCGAATTCCCGTGTGTTTTTGCACTGGACGGTGTATTGCAGCACGGCTTTGAAAATTTCAATTTGATTGATACCGAGCACAGTGAAAATGACGTTTCAGTGTGTGACGTTTTGACCTTCAAGCATGAATCGGGATTGGTTTGCCGGGCAAAATGCCTGCATTACCCTCGGTATGCCGCTTATGAATGGACTCTCTTTTTCGAAAATACATCGAACAAAAACAGCCCGCGAATAAGCAGTCTTGCGCCCGCACATCTCTACATTGAGGGCAAAAACCCTCACGTTACGGGGATTTTAGGAGATGCCCGCAACGAACATTACGGACTTTCTGCCGTCTCTTTGACAAACGGCATGAACGGTCAGCCCTTTGATATAGAGCTTCCGCTCGGAATCGAGCAGTATCATCGCTGCTCCGGCGGGTGCGCAAGTAATCACGAGTTCCCCTATTTTAAAATGCAGACCGATTCAGGCGCTGTGATCACCGCGATAGGATGGCCGGGGCAGTGGAAAGCGAGACTTCTTGCAGACAAGAGAGGCATCCTTTATTCGGTGGGGCAGGAGGTTATGGATACCTTTCTGTATCCGCAAGAGAGTATGCGCACTCCGATGGTGCTTTTCGTTTTGTGCGACGGCGCTGATCAGGACCGTCATACAAATCTTTGGCGCCGCTTTTTTATGGATTGCAATATGCCGCGCAAGGACGGATATATTTCTCAGCCCGTGTTGGGCGCATCAACCAACGGCACCGGGATGATGACCATGGCGACAGAAGAAAATCAGATCGCGCAGATAAAGGAATATCGCAGACACGGTATCCATCCCACGGCATGGTGGATGGATGCGGGGTGGTACGAGCTTGGCAACGGAGAATACCCTGCGGAAGAGATAGACTATGGTTTTACCGGAACATGGAAATTACGCGAGCGCGATTTTCCGACGAATCTTCGCGCGATAAGCGATTGCATGGCAGAGGAAGGCGGGCAGACATTGCTGTGGTTTGAACCGGAAAGGTGCGGTATTTCGCAATCGGAGCTAAAAAACGACGGATCTACGTTAAAGCCCGAATGGCTGCTCAAGGGGTATAATCAGTTTGTGATCCCCCGTAACGGCGGCAGTGAAATAATGCCCGTGCGGTGTGTGAATTTAGGCAACGAAGAGGCTTATGAATGGATTCGGGATCGTATATTTAAGGTGCTGCGCGAGGGAAAGATTTCAATTTATCGAGAAGATCATAATTTCCGACCGTTCAGATATTGGGTGTTGACTGATGAAAACGGACGTGCAGGAATGGTTGAAAATAAATATATAACAAACCATCTGCGCTTGTGGGACGAAATCAGAGAAAATTTTGACGGTATGATACTTGACAGCTGCGCATCAGGCGGGCGCCGTAATGATATCGAAAGTATGCGCCGTGCCGTACCTCTGCATTATACCGATTACTTTACGGGCTCGCTTTCGGCGCGCAACGGGATACATTGTTCATTGTTTAATTGGTTTCCTTATTTTAAAACCGAAATTTTTCCGGCGATTCTGAAAAACAATCCTCTTGATTACGCTCTTCGCTCCTCTATGGGTACATGGACGCAGCTGATTATGGATCTTCCTAAAACAAGCGAAGAGGAGTTTGAAAAGGTCAGAGCGTATATAACGGAGTGGGAAACGGTTAACAAGTATTTCTATGCGGACTATTATATGCTCTCTCCATGGAGCGTGGATGAGGGTAAATGGATCGCGTGTATGTTCCTTGACGGCTGTGAGGGAAAAGGATTTATTATGGCATATCGTCGCGCACAAAACGATGATGAAAGCTATACTTTTGCACTGAAGGGTCTTGAACGGGATGCAAAATACCGTATATGCCATCTGGCATCGGGAGAGATAACCGAAAGCGACGGTGAATCGCTCATGAATGACGGGCTTACCGTAACTTTAAAGGAAGTTCCGGCAGCAGCAACGTTGACTGTTGAACGTGTATAAAGATAGCGAGCATCACCGGTAAGTACGGTTACGGTGTGACAATTCGCGGTGGTTCACAAAAAATTAATATCTATAATAACTGAAGGGTATTGCAATTTCAAAGCGGTTGTGATATAATATATGGGCTGTTTAAAGAACAACTTTAAACGGGCCATTAGCTCAGTTGGTTAGAGCTACCGGCTCATAACCGGTCGGTCCAAGGTTCGAGTCCTTGATGGCCCACCATACATGAAAAATCCGAACTGCTTCACGATAGGAAGTGCGTTCGGGTTTTTTGTTTATATCAAAGACATTACATATTGATGCTGCGGCCCGGAGGATTTCACCGTCCTCTGGGCTTTTTTGTTTTACTGATAGATGCAAC
>JAFXHW010000223.1 GCA_017533545.1 Clostridia bacterium | reverse complement strand
GGAACGACGCTGAATGAGGGACAGTATCCCGGAAAGGATATAGGATAACGCCATGGCATACGAAATGATAGATCAAAGAAAAGCAATAGAGAATCTTCAGTTATATCTGCGTGAGATATCCTACTACGACACAAACATTCCGCCCACGCCGATAGACGGAATATACGAAAACGCCACAAGAGAAGCGGTAAAGGCGTTTCAAAGAGAATACGGCTTCACGCCGAACGGCATCGTCGACAAGCGTACCTGGGACCGCATCTACCGCGTATACAAAAAGTACCGTGCAGAGTATTCATCGCCGGTGGGAATATACCCATATCCCCATATGACACCCGATTTCCGCGTGCTTGAGGGAGAGGAATCCGACCTTGTTATGATGATACAGATAATGCTGAACACGATAAGACTCGGCTTCGATGACCTCGGGGATTTCACAGTAAACGGCATACATGACAGCGCAAGCGTTTTTGCTATAAAGGCGGTGCAGCGCCGATCCTTTCTGCCGCAGACCGGCACCGTCGATGCGCACACCTGGAACGCGCTTGCCTCGCTTTATAACAAGTACATCAAGATCAATTAAAAAACGCAGAAAAAACGAGATAATCGCTGTTTTTGGCAATATAACCGTCCCAGATCGGCTATATTGCCAAATCTTTGACCTTGTTTGACTTTGACTTTCTTTGACCTTTGATCTAAAATATCATTGTAAGGTCAAAGAAGGTCAAAAAGGAGAAAAACAGCCATGAAAATATCGGATGCGATAGCAAAAATGATAGAGGAGATGCTTGATGAGAGCGGCGGAGAGCTTGAGCTCAAGCGCAACGATTTCGCAACAAAGATGGGGTGTGTTCCCAGCCAGATAAATTACGTAATCACCTCGCGATTTACGCCTGAGAGGGGCTATATAACAGAGAGCCGACGGGGCGGCGGCGGATACATCCGAATTGTAAAGAAGCAGATGCACAAGAACGAATATCTGATGCATTTCTTCTATGCAATAGGCGACTATATCGACGAGATCGAGGCATCGGCATATCTTAAGAATCTGCTCGGCAAAGGGATAATAGACGAGCGCGAATACAAGATAATTTCTGCAGCCCTATCCCCCTCTGCCCTATCCGCACTTGATGTAAGAGCAAGAAATGTTATAAGGGCCGATATAATGCGACACGTTATTCTGTCGCTTATAGATTAAAATAGAATAACACCTGAAAGGATGATATAAATGCTTTGCGAAAGATGTAAAAAGAACAACGCAACCTTTTTCTACAACGAAACGGTAAACGGAAAAACGACAAGCCTTTCTCTTTGCCACGAATGTGCAAAGGAGCTTGAAGCCGAGGGGAAGCTTCACTCCCACGGCTTTGACGGCGCGGCGCATTTCGGAGAGATAGACGATCTTTTCTCGGGCTTTTTTGCCCCCGCAAAAAAGGCGCATACGCCTGCAAATGAAAAGAGATGCACGCTTTGCGCATCCACATTTGCCGATATCGTCAAAAACGGAAAGGTCGGCTGTGCCGAGTGCTACAGATGCTTTTCCGATGAGCTTTCCCGCACGGTGCGCTCGATCCACGGAAATGTGAAGCATATCCCGCGCGCAACGCCCGAGCAAAAGGAAAAGGACGAAAGGCTCACAAAGATCGATGCCCTTGGAGCCGAGCTTTCGGCTGCAATAGCGGCAGAGGAATTTGAGAGAGCCGCGCAGCTTCGTGACGAGATCAAAAAGCTTAAGGAGGAACTGTAAAATGGCATGGTACGACAAAAGCGGAAACGAAAAGGACATAATACTCTCCTCCAGAGTCAGATTTGCAAGAAATCTT
>JAFXHW010000024.1 GCA_017533545.1 Clostridia bacterium | reverse complement strand
ATTTATGATTTCTCCGATGAGAACATCACGCCTAGACGTCCGTTTTTTTATTCCTCGTCGAACTTTCTCAGACCCGATACCTCGGAGATGGGCAGTGAGAAGCAGAATGCCCCAAACTCTTTGTTTTTTGCCGAACATTCGTTTATCGCTCTCATGATAGCTGCCTTTTTCTCGCTCGAAGCAACGATATATATCATATCTTTTTCCTCGGCTAAGGAAAGCCCGTGGAACTTTGCGTCGCTCTCCTTTAGAGTGCCCTTGGCGTGTAAAACGGTGCCGCCCGTTGCGCCCGCGCTGCGCGCAGCTTCCATTATATCGTCCGAATATCCTTCATTTAATACAACGATTATCAGCTCGTGTTCGAATTGCATTTCGGGTTTTCCTCCTTCGCCGGCTGTCATGCCGTTTGTGATGTAGGCGAGTGTCTTTTGACCGCATACGCTTTTGAGCGGTATAGCCATCATGATTCCGTTGCCGGGAATATCTATAAACATCTTCTGCTTTGCCTGACGGGTGATCTTTTTGAGCAGCTCACCGTCGGCAACGGTGCTGACGATGGCCTTTTCGGTGGCGCTGAGATTGTGCAGACTCAGATGCTCGTCGGTTGCCGTGCCCTGACCGAGATTGGTGAGAACCACGGGAAGCTTCAATTCCTCACAGATGCCGTGAAGGGTGGGGAGCGACGAACGGTCAACTATTGTTATAACGTTGTATAAAATCATTTTGTCCCATTTCCTCCATTAGCTCACATTTCCCAAAGCTCGATGATGTCGCTGTCCGAATAGATATCGCCCTCTTCGGTCTTTTCCGCACGGCGACCCTTTACAACCGATATCGCACCCATGATCTGAACGGTGATAAGGGGCATCATCGCAACCATGGCGACAAGTCCGAACGCGTCGGTCATGACGTTTCCGCCAAGCGAGGAGCAGGCACCCATCGCGAAGGGAAGCATGAACGATGCTGTCAAAGGTCCCGATGCAACTCCGCCCGAGTCAAAGGCTATAGCCGTAAAGGTGGGGGGGACGAAGAAGGTGAGAACCAGTGCGATTATATAACCGGGGAGCATGAAATACATTATCGATATGCCGGTGAGCACGCGGAGCATCGCAAGACCCATAGCTGCCGAGATCGCGATCGAAAGGCTGAGTCCCATTGCGCGCTCCGAAATAGCGCCCGCACTCAGCTCCATTACCTGCTTGTTGAGTACGTGTACGGCAGGCTCGGCATTGATGATGAACCAACCCATCAGCATTGCAAGCGGTATAAGCAGCCATTTGTAGGGCGAATCGGCGATCTGACCGCCGAGCACGTATCCGAGTGACCGGAATCCGACGTTAACGCCCGTCAAAAAGAGCACGAGTCCTATGTATGTGATAACAAGACCGATGCATATTCTGAGGAAGGGAAGACGCTTCATTCGAAGCGAGATTATCTGGAAAAGCATGAAGAATGCCACGATGGGCAGAAGGGCTATCGCAACTTCAAGCATAAAGTGGGGAGTGTCGCAGAGATACTTCCAGCCTATTTCCGACGTGTATTCAAATCTGCTCACGTCGATAACGGAAGGGGCAGCCTCGCCGCGATATATAAATCCTAACAGCAGTACCGACAAAATAGGGCCGATCGAGCAGAGGGCAACAAGACCAAAGCTGTCCGATTTCGCCTTTTCGTCGCTTCTGATGGATGCAACACCCACACCGAGTGCCATTATAAAGGGAACTGTGATGGGGCCGGTGGTAACTCCGCCCGAATCGAATGCTACCGAAAGAAAATTCTTGTCTGCAAAATAAGCAAGGATAAATATCAAGCCGTAGAATATGACAAACAGCCATTTGAGCTGTATGCCGAAAAGAATGCGGATCATACAGAGCATCAAAAACAGTCCCACACCGACCGAAACGGTGAGAATGAGAACGGTCGAATTGATGGCAGGTACGTTTGTCGCCAAAACGGTAAGGTCGGGCTCGGCGATAGTGATAATCACGCCAAGAGTAAAGCTGAGCAGTATGATAAGCCATATCCTGCGCGATTTTGTCAGCTTTGCGCCGATGTGATTGCCTATCTGGCTCATCGAGATGTCCGAACCGAAGGTGAAAAAGGCCATACCGATGATTATCATTACCGATCCTATCAAGAAGGAAAGAAACAGCGAGCTGTCAAGCGGAATGAAAAAGAGCGCCAGTACGGCGACGATCAAAGTTATGGGAAGAACGGAGGCAAGCGATTCGCTTATTTTCTCGTTCAGTATTTTACGTTTCAGCAAATCGCAGTCCTCCTTTCAAGGATATATGTATGATTGATCATGTCGGTTTCCCTCATACTATTAAATCTTATATAAGTTTAGCACACACGAGTATAAAAAGCAATTAACTTACGGTTAATTTTATAAAAGAGGCCTTTGTTGACTTTGTCAACAGAGGCTCTTTTTTTATAGCTAATAATAACAAAAATTGTGAGTGCGGAGTGAAGATGATTGACAAGGAATTTGACAAATGTTATAATTACTTTGATTGGGTTTGTTTTCATCAGAAAGCTTATTCGGTCAATTACGGCATAAAAAGGATGTATTAATGCAAATAATATATCCGAATTCTAATCTAACGGAGTAGCAACAATATGGAACAACTTCAACTGATGGACTTCTTATCGATGATGATATCGAGCCCCGCTGCAGTTATTACTGTTTTGCTGACACTTGGAGTAATATTCGTCAACGGTTGGACAGACGCGCCCAACGCGATCGCGACCTGCATCGCCACCCGTGCTATAGGCCCGCGCGCAGCAATTATCATGGCCGCGATAATGAACTTCCTTGGCGTTTTTGCAATGACTTTGATCAATAATCAGGTTGCCGCAACCATATATAATATGGTCGATTTCAGCGGTAACACGCATCATGCATCTATTGCACTCTGCGCGGCTTTGATAGCTATTGTTGTATGGGCAGTCGCTGCTTGGAAATTCGGTATTCCCACAAGCGAAAGCCATGCGCTTATAGCCGGTATTTCGGGCGCGGCAATAGCGCTTCATAACGGATTTAGCGGCATTAATCCTGCCGAATGGGTCAAAGTTCTTTACGGCCTCGGCCTTTCAACCTTCCTTGGCTTCGGCTTTGGATTTTTTACCGTTAAGTTAAACGAATGGCTCTTTAAAAATGCCGACAGAAGAAAGACTAACCCCTTCTTCTCGAAGGCGCAGGTCGCAGGCGGTGCCGCGATGGCATTCATGCACGGCGCACAGGACGGCCAAAAGTTTATGGGAGTTTTTCTTCTCGGAATCTATCTTGTAAATGGCGGCGGCGGAAACGGATCGTTTGCGATTCCGCTTTGGCTGATGGTGCTTTGCTCGATCGTGATGGCGCTCGGAACCTCCATCGGCGGATATAAGATCATTAAATCGGTCGGATTCGGCATGGTCAAGCTTGAAACGTATCAGGGCTTTTCGGCGGATATTGCCGCTTCTCTCTGCCTGCTTGTAGCATCGCTCACCGGTATGCCGGTAAGTACAACACACACGAAGACAACGGCCATCATGGGCGTTGGCGCATCAAAGCGAATTTCGGCCGTAAACTGGGCGACCGTTAAAGAGATGGTGCTGACCTGGATTCTTACCTTCCCGGGATGCGGACTTCTGGGCTTTGCCGCAGTTAAGCTGCTTTTATTGATATTCGGATAAAAATCAACGATTTTACAGAGTGAGAGGATTAAAAAAATGGCAAAAAGATTTGATTATTTTGGCGCGTTTATTGATTTTTCAAAAAAGGCCTGCGAAGGTGCGGTAACACTTGATAATTTCTTTAAAAATTTTTCCGCTGACAATATTCAGTCCGAGATGGATAAGATCCATCAGATCGAGCATGAGGCTGACGGCATCAAGCATAATGTTATCAACAATCTGATCCGCGAATTCGTTCCTCCGTTGGAACGTGAGGATATTCTTGAGCTTGTTGCCGAATTTGATAATGTTGTCGACAGCATCGACGAAGTTATCCGTGAAGTTGCTATGTTCCGCGTTACGACTCTCCGTCCCGACGTTATCGCCTTCACCGAGCTGCTTGTCGAGATGTGTCAGAAACTCAATACAGTTTGCACAGAATTTGTTAACTACAAAAAGTCGGCGAATCTTAAAGATCTTATCATTGATATCAACCGTATCGAAAGCGATGCAGACTCCATTCATTGGAATGCCGTAACCACACTCTTTGGAGAGTGCGATGATGCAAAGCAGATCATCATTTGGAGATCGATCTACGATACTCTTGAAAGCTGCTTCGACAGCGGCGAGCATACGGCTGAAGTAATTGAGGGCGTTATACTTAAAAACACCTAAAAACAAGTGAGGATGCAAAACGAAATGTTTTGCATCCTCTTTGTTTTATGAATCAAATCTTTCTCCGGTGATGTCGATGAGTGCGCGTGCGGCGGTGCTTTCGATAAGTGTGTCACGCAGCGGCTCAAACTGCGGCTTTTTGATCGCCAGATTAAGACAGACCTCGTTTGAAAAATCGCTGTTGTCGCGGCGAACGTCGTAGCGTTGCAAGATGGGGTCGATGCGCTGGTAGTCGGAATAGTTGACTCGCAGACAGAATGTGGTAAATGGCTCGAAGGATACGATACCCGCGGCCTCGGCAGCGAGCTTCGCCGTAGTTGAATATGCTCTGACAAGTCCGCCCGCGCCAAGCAGAATTCCTCCGAAATATCGGGTGACCACGATTGCAGCATCGGTAAAGCCTGTTTTGCGGATCACATCGAGCACGGGCATTCCCGCAGTTCCCGAGGGCTCGCCGTCATCAGAAAAACGGGTGACGTTGGCTCCGATAAGATAGGCATAAACGTTGTGAGTCGCATCCGGATATTTTGAACGGATAGAATTTACAAATTCAACAGCCTCTTCCGGTGTTTTGACGGGTGCGGCATTGCCGTAAAAGACCGATTTGCGTTCGACAAATTCGATCTCGGCATGATGAGAAAGGGTAGTGTATATAACCGGAGCGTCGGATGTTTCCGTCTTGTTTGCGCTCTTTTTTTTCATGCGATTTATCCCCTTTCTTATCATTCTTGATTATTATAACATAACTGAGGGCAAAATGCAATAGTACGGATGATCGTCCTTGAGGTTAAAACGGCGT
>JAFXHW010000222.1 GCA_017533545.1 Clostridia bacterium | reverse complement strand
GCGATACCCACTGCATCCGTCTTTCGGGCAGGCTCGGATATACAGATGAAGGTGAGAAAAATCCGCTTAAAGTTGAGAGAGTGCTCGTTAAGATCATCCCTCCTGAAAAGCAATCGGATTTTTGCCACAGACTCGTCCTTTTCGGACGCGAATGCTGTACTGCCCGCGCTCCCAAGTGCGATTTATGTCCGATGGCATCGCTTTGTGAGCACGGAAAGAAAAACAAATCGAAAAAGAAAGAAAAATGATCATGATAAAGGAAAAAAGCTGTGGCGCAGTTGTCTATACTGTGGCTGACGGAGAGATAAAATACCTGCTTGTGCAGATGCTTGGAGGACATTTCAGCTTTCCGAAGGGTCATGTTGAGGGCGGCGAGAGCGAAGTGCAGACCGCCCTTCGCGAGATAAAAGAGGAGACTGATCTCGATGTTTCGCTCGACACCGCTTTTCGTCAGTCGGTAGTGTATTCGCCCTACGCAGGATGCGAAAAAGAGGTAGTGTACTTCGTTGCCAGGGCAAAATCGTGCGACACGGTATGTCAGCAATCGGAGATACGGTCGGCGCTTTGGCTGTTGTATGACGACGCGATCGATCGCGTCACCTTTGACAATGACAAGAAGATACTTGCGTCAGCGAATGAATATTTAAAGAATACTCTGCAGCGATTTTAACTTTTTTTATACATAAAATCATTCATAATACCGACATAAATTGTCCAACACCCGAAAGTGAGCGTAAAACGCTCGCTTTCGGCTTTTTTTATGCCGCAAATCCGTGAGGAAATTAACGACGTTTTGTTATACAATTTTTATCAGAAAGGCGCCGAGCGCTTTTCAAGTACAAAGAAAGGATGTATCAAAAAATGCCCTTATTTCCCTTGTTCAAAGACCGAAAGGAGTCGGTCGGCGAGAAATTTTGCGTCATTGACGAGAGTTACGCCCGATCCGTCGCTCTCTGGCTTGACATGTACCGATCGAACGCGCCCTGGACGCGTGACGGCTCCGTAAGTCTTAACCTACCTTCAACCATTGCAAGTGAGCTTGCAAGAATATCGACTATCGAAAGCGAGGTCGTCGCTGTCGGCGACGGTTCATCGGTAGTCAAAGGAGCGCTTGACACCCTCACGCCGTTTTTGCGCCGCGATGTTGAGCTGGCCTGTGCACTCGGAAGTGTGCTTTTCATTCCGCGTGCATCAAACGGCAAGATCAGCATCGAATGTGTGGGGGCCGAAAGCTTTTATCCGCTTTCCTTTTCGCCCGACGGCGAGCTTTTGGCCGTATCGGTTTTCCACCGCACGGTACTCGGCGGCAAAAGCTACGTCCGCACCGAGCGATTTGAGATGACCGACGACGGGTGCGTTATTACAAACGTCGCGCGATGCACACCCTTTGCACCCACCGTTATCCCATATTACGAGAGCGTATATTCGGGCGACGCCGTTGAGCTTGCTGCCGTTCCCAAGTGGGCAGATCTGCCCGAAAAGTCGGTGATTTCCGATGCGAAAGCCCTTCCCGTTGCCCTCTTTACCATGCCTCAGGCACCCATGTGCGATCTTCGCTCGCCTATGGGCTCGTCCGTTTACGCCCGCGCCGCCGATCTTATTCGGGAGGCTGACAAGCAGTTCGGACGCCTTTTGTGGGAATTCGAGGGCGGCGAGCTTGCGATCGACGCGAGCGAGGATATCTTCCGCCGCTCAAAGAGCGGGCTTGTTATGCCTGTCGGCAAGGAGAGACTGTTCCGCCCGAATCTGCTCGATTCCTCTTACGCTGACTCGGCAATGAAGACCTTTTCGCCCGCGCTTCGCGACAAGTCATTTATAAACGGTCTTGACGTGATTTTGGCACGAATCGAGGATATATGCGGGCTTTCCCGCGGAACGATATCCTCAATGAATTACACCGTCCGCACCGCAACCGAAATCAAAGATTCAAAGCAGCGTTTATATTCGACCGTCTGTGACATTCAAAAGCAGCTTTCGTGCGCCATGACTCGTCTTTGCCGCGCGATATTGACCGTCGCCATGAGCGAAGGACTTACCGACAGCGGTGAGAGCGACATCATATGCCGCTTCAACGACAGCATTATCGAGGATGCATCCGACGAGAGGGTTCGCGATCTTGAAGAGGTGAGAAGTGAGGTAATGACTCGCGAAGAGTTCCGCAAAAAGTGGGGACTCGACTAAAAAAGCAGTGATGACTCCCCTTACGGGGAGGCACTGCAGTGATACATCCGTAAAATGCGCGTCTGATCTACGCTGTTTTCGCATTTGGCTATGTATACGGGCATTCCGAAAAGAAATGAGCCTTGTTGTCGCGTCAAAAGAACGTATCAGATTAGCAACAAAAATTATTTTTGAAAGGATCAGAAAAACAATGGCAGAAAATCTCAACTACGCAGATTCCTATGCGCAGTCGCTTGTTACTCTTTGGGATGAAAATCTCTATTTCAAGGCGCTCTACGCATCTAAAAACAACGGCCGATTCCGCTGGTCGGGCGGAAAAGCCGTTCAGATCTCCAACATCACCACCGGCGGCCGCGTTGACGCCGACCGCGACACCATCGATACTGCACAGCGCAACTACGACAACAACTGGGAGACAAAAAACCTCACACATCACCGCAAGTGGTCCACTCTCATTCATCCCCTTGATATTGACCAGACAAACTATGCGCTCAACATCGAAAATATCACCCGCGCTTACAACGTAAACGAAAAGTTCCCCGAAATGGACGCTTACATGGTAAGCAAGCTCTTTACCGATTGGAGCGCTATCGAGGGCAACACCGCTGACTCTACCGCGCTCAACGAGGGCAACGTGCTTGAAGTTTTCGATTCAATGATGAAGAAGATGAACGAAGCGAGAGTTCCCTTCCACGGCCGTATTCTCTATGTTACTCCCGATGCCATGAACCTTATCAAGAACGCCGAGCAGCTTTCCCACACTCTCGATGTACGCGACAGCAAAAACGGCATCTCCCGCACCGTTTCCTCCATCGACGGTGTCGAGATCGTTATGGTTCCCTCCGTGCTCATGCAGAGTGCATACAACTTCGAAAACGGCTGGGAAAAGGCTGAGGGCGCTACCCAGATCCAGATGATGCTCGTTCATCCCGACGCTGTCATCGCGCCCATCTCCTATCAGTTTGCACAGCTTGATCCTCCCGGTGCATTCACCGAGGGCAAGTACATCTATTTCGAGGAGAGCTGCGAGGACGTATTCATCATCAACTCCAAGGCATCTGCTATCCAGTTTGCCACCGGAGAGATCGCGTAAACGATGGTTGATTACGGCTATTACAGCGAGGTCTTCGGCTCACGCGTGATCGGGGAGGGGGATTTCCCCTCCGCCGTCCGCGCGGTCTACGACATCTTCGCGATGATCTGCACGTCGGATATCGGCGATGACGACGAATGCCGGCGCGCCGTCTGCTACGAATGCGACTATCTTTTCGCCAACGGCGGATATAATGCCATAAACGGCATAAAG
>JAFXHW010000221.1 GCA_017533545.1 Clostridia bacterium | reverse complement strand
TTTTGTTTTTTTGCCCATAGCAAGCCACCTCTACGCAACGATGTCAACTTTGTCGCTTTCGTCACCGATCGTGACTGTAACAACGACCTTATTGGGCAGACAAACAATGCTCTCGCCATCGCGGAATATCGGATGATGGTTTACGCAGATGCCGTCGGGACAGCTTGCGCTCTCGATATACGCCCGTCCGTCTTTGATAATGAGAAAATTGCTGTTCTCGCCCGTTCTTATATCTTCCGATATATTTTCCGACAGTGAATA
Organism: Clostridia bacterium; assembly: GCA_017533545.1. The sequence goes on along the minus strand of JAFXHW010000221.1, from coordinate 7,258 downwards.
TTCTGCATAAAGCTCGCCGTTGACCGTAACACGGACAACGTCTCCCTCAGCACGAAAGAAAAACAGATAAACCGCGCCAAGCACCGCGAGAAATACAACAGCTGCAATAAAGATGATATCGTTTCGAAATCTGCTTCTGCCCTTGCTGATTTGATCTTTCACATCAGTCACCGAGCGCTTTTACATCATATCCTTCGGGCAGATCGGGAAAACTTACCTTCTTAAGACAACCCGTAGGGCAAACACCAACACAAGCGCGGCATCCGGTACACTTATCGTAATCGATCTCTGCAAGATTACCGACAACGGTGATCGCACCGTAAGGACACTCCTTTTCGCACTTTTTGCAGGCAATACAAGCGTTTTTGCATGCCTGACGTGCAAGAGCACCCTTTTGCTTGTTGCTGCACATAACAGCAGCTTTGGCGTGCTGGGGAAGCATAACGATGATCTGCTTGGGGCAGGCATTTTTGCAAAGTCCGCATCCGATGCATCGGGAAGTGTCAACGTGTGCAATACCGTCAACGATGCATATCGCATCGGACGGGCAGACGAATGCGCAATCGCCGAATCCGAGACAGACGAATCGGCATGATTTTGTTCCGCCGTAAAGCATGGATGCGGCACGGCAGGTCTCAACGCCCGAATAAACAGCAGTGGAAGTGACCGAATCGCAGTTACCGTTGCAGGCAACGTAGGCGACAACGTCCTCAACCTCAACCTTTTCGATTCCGAGTATCTCGCTTATGCTGTCGGCAACAGTTTGTGTGCCCGGCACGCAAAGATTTGCCTTATTTTCATGTCCGTCAGCCAGAGCGGCAGCATAATCGTCGCAGCCCTTGTATCCGCAGGCACCGCAGTTGATACCGGGCAAACATTCGCGGATCTTCTTTTCGGTGGGATTTTTTTCAACAGCAAAAAGGTGGGAAAAAACAAGGAGTAAAATTCCTGCCGTCAACGATACGGCGAGCATGAAAATAAATGCAGTTAAAATTTCCATATTCTCACCCCATCACGCAAAGATATTTTCCACAATACCGCCGAATCCCATGAATGCGAGGGAGATAAAGGATGCGGCGATCAGAGTAGCCGCAAGTCCGCGGAAGGGTGTGGGAATGTTTGTTTCGTTGATTCGCGAGCGCAGACCGGAAAAGAGCACCATTGCCAATAAAAATCCGAGTCCGCATCCGAGAGTGCTGGCCATCGATTCGATAAAATTGTATCCGTCGAGGATATTGTTTATCGTTACACCGAGAACAGCGCAGTTTGTGGTGATAAGGGGCAGATATACGCCAAGCCCTTTATAGAGAGCGGGCGAAAGCTTTTTGAGGAGCATTTCGAGGATCTGCACGAGAGTTGCAATAACGAGAATGAATACGATGTTCTGCAGATAGCCCATGTTGAGCGTATTGAGCACGAAATGCTGAATTGGCCAGGTTACCGCTGTAGCAAGGAGCATAACGACTGTAACCGCGATACCCATGCCCGATGCCTGATCAAACTTTTTGGATACTCCGAGGAAGGGACATATGCCGAGGAAGCGGCAGAGCACGTAGTTATCGACAAATACTGCCGATAAAAGAATTACAATAAGCACTTTGAAATCCATCAGCACTCAGCCTCCTTCTTTGAACAAGATTCTATTCTGCAGCTGTCTGCGTTGGGACAACTGTCGCATCCGAAAGATGTTTTCTTGGGGGATTTGCCCTTGGTTACGGCATAAACGAGGGCAATGAGCAGTCCGTATACCAAAAGTCCGCCGGGCGCTTTTGCCAAGAATGATATTTTATAATCTTCCATAAAGGGGATCGCGATTCCCGCAAAGGAAGCGGCTCCGAACACTTCTCGAATCGTTGCCATTGCTCCGAGCGCTATGGTAAATCCGAGTCCCATACCGATTCCGTCGAGTGCGGATGCAATTACCGGATTCTTGTTTGCAAACATCTCGGCACGACCCAAAATGATGCAGTTTACCGTGATAAGATCAAGGTACACGCCAAGTGTTGCATAAAGATCGGGGAAAAATGCCTGAACAATCATTTTAACTATTGTTACAAAGCCTGCGATGATCACGATATAGCAAGGAATACGCATGCTTTCCGGGATTATCTTGCGAAGAAGCGAAATGAAAATATTCGAGCACACCAAAACTACCAATGCGGCGAGGCCCATGCCAAGCGCACCGGTTACGGTCGTTGTGGTAGCGAGAGTGGGGCAGGTACCCAAAATGAGCACCAAGGTGGGGTTTTCTTTCAATATTCCGTTAGTGAGCACCGAAAGTGAGCTTTTCTTACTCATTACTGTTCCCCTCCCTTCAAAATTTCAACGGCGGCATAAGCGCGCTCTATCGCCTGCTTATATCCGTTGGTTGTCAGAGTCGCGCCTGCGATCGCGTCTATCTCGGTATAATTATCCTGAGTTTTTCCTACAAACTGACCGTAGAAACTTGCATCTGCGCAGGCATCGCCAAGTCCGTCGGTCTCGCCTTCGGATACGGTAAGACAGTCGATGATCCTTCCGTCGGAGGTCATTGAAATGCGCACGATGATATATTCGCCCGAAGCGGGATGATATTCATTTCCGCCCTTGATTCCGTATCCGGCGCCCTTCGTTTCGACGATGAAGTTGCCAGAAGCAGTCTTTTTCGCCGATACTACCGTCTTTGTCAGGTCAGGATATTCCGAAAGATCAATATCTTCGATTACAGAAGATTTAATCAGCGCAACGGCATCGGCAAATGTCTGTGCATTATCAATGCCTTCGGTAACTGCTGTTCCGTCGGACAGAACACCGACGAACTGTTCGCCGATCACAAACACGTATCCGCTTGAGTTTTCGGCGGCATATACAGCGTCAACATTTTCAACAAGTTCGGTCATGAAGAGCTTTTCAAATTTGCCCTCTCCTGCGGGCAGAGCGGCTGCGAGATTGTCGGCGAGTATTTCTTCTTCGGTGCGGATATCAACGTTTCCGCCGCCGAGAATTATTACCGTATTCAGAGCGTCCTTAACGGCGTTCTTATATGCCTCGGTGGTCTTTGTTGCACCGCCGATCGTATCAACGGCATCGACACCCTCTGCATCCTTGCCCTTGAAATTGTCGCCAAAAAACTTTTCTTTGCCAAGTGTTTCGTTGGAAGAAAGGCAGACAGCACCGCGAACAACGTTGTTTGCGTCAACACCGCACATTATCACAAGATCACTGCCGTAGCCTGATGTGATAAGCTTTACAACGTATCCGCCGCCCGACGTTTCGCGGTAGACTTCATTTACCGTCGCGGGGAGTGTGTGTTCTTCAATGACGATCTGCTCGAAATCCTTGCCTTCGGGCAAAACCTCAAGGAGAGCCGCATTGGCAGAATCACTTTGATTTTTTTTGATAATGGGAGCGGTTATTGAATTTGTAACGGCCAGAAGAAGGGTCATAACAGTGCAAATGCAAACGAAAACGGCAAGGTTCTTTATACTCTGCTTCATGCCTTAACCCCTCCCTTCGCAAACACACGGTGTCGAGTCCAGCGATCGATATACGGAGTAAGTATGTTCATAAACAAAATTGCAAACGATACTCCCTCGGGATACGTTCCGAAATAGCGGATAAGGCAGGTGAGAAGGCCGGCGCCGACAGCGAAGATAACCTTGCCCCAAGATGTCGAGGGAGAGGTAACGTAGTCGGTGGTCATAAAGATAGCACCGATAAACACACTGCCCGCCATTACCATACTGAGTGCGGCGATCGCATCGAAGCCTTCCATGAAAAGGGAGAAAACGAACACCGTACCAATAAATACAGTGGGAATATGCCATGTGATGACACGGCGAATAAGCAGATATGCAAATCCGATAAGGAGCGCCAGCGTGCAGGTCTCACCGATTGCTCCGCCGTAATTACCGAAAAAGAGAGTGGTAAGAGTGGGCATTTTTTCAGCGGCAAGGGGAGTTGCGCTTGCTACGGAATCAACAGGAGAAGCCGATACAGCCATCGATTCAAATGCAACGATCATGAATACTCTCGCAGTAATTGCGGGATTAACGAGATTATTTCCAATGCCCCCGAAAAGACATTTTACAACTACGATTGCGAAAAGCGATCCAACAACACACTGCCATACCGGTACATTTGCAGGAAGATTCAATGCCAAAAGAAGTCCGGTAACAGCGGCAGACAGATCCCCTATAGTCTGTTTTTTCCTGGTTATGATATTAAAAAGAGCTTCAAAGAGTATACAGCTTGCCATACATACAACTATTGGCAGAATTGCAAGACGGCCGAATATCACAATACCGGCAACAGTTGCGGGAAGAAGCGCTATCAGCACATCGCGCATGATGCCCGATGTGGAGTTGCCGCTGTGAATATGCGGCGAGATCATTACTTTAGTCAATGAATTCACTTTTTTGCTCCCTCCTTCTTCTCTTCTTCTTTTAAAAGCTGCTTTGAAAGCTTATTCATCTGTACCAACGGACGGTTTGCGGGGCAAACGAAGCTGCAGCATCCGCATTCCATGCAAGTTTCCACCGACAACGCGCGAAGCTCAGCGGTGTCGTTTTTGCCATAAGCGGAGGCAATAGATGCAGGAGCGAGTCCGAAAGGACAGGTGTTCGTGCAATTACCGCAGCGGATACAGGCCGTTTCACGAGGCAGCTTCGCTTCCTTTGCGGTAAGAGCGAGAACCGCGTTCGTATTTTTAACAATCGGATATGATGCATCCGGCATCGTAACACCCATCATGGGTCCGCCCGAGATGATCTTGGCAACATCTTCGTCAAGTCCGCCGCAGAACGCAAACAGATCCTCGATTCGTGTGCCTATGGGCGCGATGACGTTTTGCGGATTCTTTACAGCACCGCCGTCGACAGTCACGCACTTTTCGACAAGAGGCATGCCGGTCTTGAGATATGATCCGATAGAAGCAAGAGTAGTACAGTTAAGCACGATACATCCAACGTCGATGGGAAGCTTTCCGGCGGGCACCTTACGGGAGGTGGTATGATAGATCAGCACCTTCTCACCGCCCTGCGGATAGAGTGCGGGAAGCGCTTTTACGCTGACTAGGCACTCATTTATCGATTCAGCCATTTCGCGCATGGCCTTAATCGCATCCTTTTTGTTGTTTTCGATACCGATAATTACGTTTTTTATACCCATGATGCGGTTAAGCTCGCGAAGGGCATATGCCATGTCGTCGCCTCGCGTGAGCATTGTCACGGTGTCACTTGTAACGTAAGGCTCGCACTCGGCACCGTTGATGATAAGATACTCGATACGCTCGGGATCAACGTCGAGCTTCACCTGCGTGGGAAATCCTGCGCCGCCGAGTCCCACGATCCCGCTTTCAGCCAGAGCAGCGATAAGTTCTTCTCTGCTGTTGACCGAGGGAGGACAGATCGATTCATCAATTGCCATCTCGCCGTCCGATTCGATTACGAGCGCTGTTGTGGTTTCGCCGTTGTACTGAAGATACTCGACAGACTTTGTGACCTTGCCCGACACACTCGAATAGATATTCGATGATATCTTGCCGTCTGCGTTTGCTATCTTTGTACCCACCTTGACAGTATCGCCTACGCTGACCGCGGGAATCGCGGGGCGTCCGATATGCATGACCATGGGAATTGTCACGCTTTCGGGCGCAGTCATACGCACGGTCGGCTGCTTTATTGTATTTTTCCTGTGCGGAGTTTTAATTCCGTGAAGATAGAAAGCCATATTTAAACACCTTTCATCGTTTTTGTGACTCAGCGGAAATATAACGCATAATAACCGCATTTTACACTAATACTATCAAATTATACAATTTAACAATAATTATGTCAATAGACAACGAGTGAATATACATGAGCAAAATGTTAATTTCCAAATCTTATGACAGCAATTCTCATCTATTGTTCCCATAAAGTGCACAAAAAACACATAATTACTCCATCGTTGGCTGTTAAATCTATTGACATGGCGCCGTCGGTGATATATAATTTAAATGAACGTGTTCATATAAAACATACATCACCCTTTTTTTCGCAGCGAAAGGATCCAAATAATGCCGAAAATCATCGAAAATATCCGTGATCAGCTTCTTACGGAAGCAAAAAAGCAGATGACGGAACGCGCATACTCGGATATCACCATACGTTCGATCGCACGCGCGTGCTCGCTCGGTGTCGGAACGGTATACAACTACTTCAAATCAAAGGAAATGCTTATCGGAAGCGTACTGTATGAAGAGTGGAAAATGCATCTTGCAAAGATTCATTCCTTTGACACCGGCGATCCTTATTGCCTTTTTCACGGGATATACGATTCGATTTGCAGCTTTACAAAAGAAAACGAAAAGCTTTTCAGTGATGAAAATGCTATGAAGCTGGCATCCACCTCATTTTCAAACCGTCACCGACTGCTTCGCGACCAGATCGCTTTTATTATCCTGCCTCTCTGCAAGCAGAGAAAGGTCGATAATGCGGTTTTTACATCACAGTTTATCTCCGAATCACTCATTGCCTGGTCGGTTGAAGGCAAAGAGTTTGACACAGTATATCCGTTGCTTGAAAAATTAATTTAAAATATAAAGGAGTACAGATTATGAGCAGCTTTGAAAATCTCCGCATCGTGGACAATTTCTATCAGACATCTCTGTTTTTCCCGATGCCCACCGTCATTATCTCGACACTGTGCGAGGACGGTTCGACGAACCTCGGACCCTATTCTCTCGTTCAGCCCTACTACGTTGCAGGCAAAGACTACTATGCAATGCTTCTTTGCTGCCGCAACTCGTCGAACACCGCGCAAAACATACTGCGCAACGGCAAGTGCACCCTTAACTTCATCGACGACAAGCCCTCCACCTTCAAGGAAGCGGTAAAGCTTTCCTGGCCCGGTGACAAGCCCGAGGAAAAAATGCCCAAGTGCAATTTCAAGCTTGAAAAGAGCATTATCGAGGAAGAGACCGGCGAAGCTCGTCCCATGGTGCTCACCGACGCTATCGAAGCGATCGAATGTACATGGATGCGTGAGCTTGACGGCGCCGACAAGGATATAGCAGGCGAGCTTAACGGCTACGAGGGACCTTATCACGATTTTAACGGTATTACAAGTAAGTTCGGCGCGCACTTTATTCTTCGAATAGATAAGATACTTATGAAGAAGAAGTACAGCGATGCTATCATAAACGGCGTTCGTGCAAAGGATTTTCCCGCGCTTCCCGTTGACTACGGTTATCGCGACTCCAAGAATTTCTGGTTCCACAGAAAGACAAAGATGAGAG
>JAFXHW010000220.1 GCA_017533545.1 Clostridia bacterium | reverse complement strand
GACTGAAAATCCCCGTGTCGTTGGTTCGATTCCGACCGGAGGCACCACTATATGCGGATTTAGCTCATTTGGTAGAGCGCCACCTTGCCAAGGTGGAGGTGGCGGGTTCGAGCCCCGTAATCCGCTCCAAAGAAAAAAGGTACGCAACGCGTACCCTTTTCTTATGGAAATATAGAAAGGGGCTCGAATGTCGCGGGAGTGAAGCCGGGACTGACCGGGGGCAGTGTCGCGACGAAGTCCTGTAATTCACATCATAAAATCCCACACGCAAGCGCGGGATTTTTTTATCCTTGTGTTATTGACGGCAGATACCTTTTGTGGTAGAATACAAAAAAGACACAGGAAGGATAATCGCTATGTCGGATAAAAAGAAAGAGTTTATACGCACGGTAAAATTCACCATTTTCTCTATCAGCGCAGGCGTTATACAGTTTCTCAGCTTCACCCTTTTCAATGAAGTACTGCACCTTGTCCCCTGGCAATCGTATCTGTTTTCACTGATCCTTTCGGTTCTTTGGAACTTTACCTTGAACCGCGAATTCACCTTCCATGCGGCAAACAATATTCCGATAGCCATGCTGAAGGTGGCGGCATTTTATCTCGTTTTTACTCCGCTTTCCACCTGGTGGACGGCAAAGCTTGCCGCGCCTGACGGACCAGTTAATGCATATATCGTCGAGATCGGCACGATGCTTATAAACTTTGCAGCCGAATATCTCTACATGCGCTTTTTCGTTTTTAGTAAGCACATCGACACAAAAAAGAAACAGTAACCCCATATTTTCCATATCGTGGAGGCAATATTATGAATACAATAAAAATCGAAAAGCGCAATACTCTTATGATCGCTCACAGAGGACTTTCGGGTATTGAAATGGAAAACACAAACTCGGCCTTTGTTGCCGCAGGCAACCGTTCCTATTACGGAATCGAAACCGACGTTCACAGAACCGCTGACGGACAGTTCGTTATCTGCCATGATTTCGATCTTCTTCGCATTTCGGGCGAAAATATCCCGGTCGAGCAGTCTACCCTTGCCGAGCTGCAGAGCGTGATACTCAATAACTGCATAGGTCCGCGTGACAGAGCCGATCTGCGCACTCCCACACTTGAAAATTACATCGATATATGCAAAAAATACGACAAGCACTGCATACTCGAGCTTAAAAGCTATTTTTCCGAAGACGAGCTCGGACGTATCGCCAAGATATGCAGCGATCGTGATTATCTCGAAAACGTTACTTTTATTTCCTTTGAATACGACAACGTTGTAAGAATGAGAAACCTCTTGCCCGACCAGTCGATCCAGTTCCTTTGGGGCGATTTCTCCGACGAACTCCTCGAAACGCTGGCATCGATGCATATCGATATTGACATAGTTGCGCACATTCTGACAAAAGAGATAGTCGATAAGATCCACGCAAAGGGACTCAAGGTCAACTGCTGGACAGTTGACAGCAAAGAGGATGCCGAAAAGCTTGTGGAAATGGGCGTTGACTTCATTACTACAGACATTCTCGAATAAAGGACGCTGTTATGAGAATAATGACCAGCAATATCTGGGGCGATTATTTCGGCAATCCCACCGCGGTGCGCGAGGACAAGCTCCAAAACATCTATCAAAAGTATAATCCCGATGTTTTGGGTATGCAGGAGGTAACCTGCGCCTGGTATCAAAGCCCGCTTATGAAAAATCTCAGCCGCGACTATTTCTTTGTCGGCAGCGAGCTTTATGAGCCTGCAAATTACGTTTTGATGGCGATAAAAAAGGAAAATTTGCTGTTGGCGAAGGGATATGAGCAGCTTGAGGATCCTTTTGATCCTTCAAAGGCCATTACCTGGGCGGTCATTAAAACGCCCGAGGGCAGAGTTATAGGGCTTTGCAATACCCATTTTTGGTGGATGCGCGGCGGAAGCGACGACGAGCATTGTAAAAAACGCGAAAAGAACGCCGCACAGCTCAGCCGTCTTATGCTTACACTGCGCGGCCGATTCGGCTGTCCCGTCTTCGCCTTTGGCGACATGAACGCCGCCATGCCCGAAAAAATGTTCGAAGTATACCGCGAAAACGGTATCAAAATGCTCATCGAGGCCGCCGAAGAGCGGGATACCGCCTGCTCCATTCACGGCGATCCGCAAAGAGGGGACGACGGTTTTTATCACGGTACCAAGGTGTCAAAGGAGTATCTCGATCGCCTTCGCCGTGTTCTCTGCCTTACTGCAGATGAGGAATCTCCCGATTATCTTGCTTCGATAGACCACATTATCGGTCTCGGCGACGATTTTGCAGTAAAGCAGTACCGCGTTATCGAAGAGCAGGACGCTCTTGATGCGACCGATCACTCACCCGTTTTTGCAGATATTGAATTTAATTAAGTCAAACAAAAAAAATCCGAGTCACCGACTCGGATTTTTTATGTAAAAATGTACCTTTTCCTCTTCGCTTGGGTACATGACCGACGCAGGCAGACGATCGATCATCG
>JAFXHW010000219.1 GCA_017533545.1 Clostridia bacterium | reverse complement strand
TACTTTTCACTAAATTGTATGTTCGTCCTTCTTTGATTATTACAGTACTAATATTAATATTAAAAAACGCACCAATAAAAACGGCAGGGAGACGTGTGAATTATCACTTATGTCCCTGCCTTAATATTTATATTATCTTTTTCCGATTTTAATTTCACCGTGCTTTTTCTCGTAATCCTCAATAAGATCGCGAATAAGTATCAGTATTTGACTGTTTGCACTTCTCCCTTCATAGTCCGCAACAACGTGCAATTTGTCGAGCATTTCTTCTTCAATTCTTATAGATAAACTCTTTGTAGCCATACAAACCTCATTTTGAATTTATTATATGTTTACTTTACACTTATTTTGTGTTACAATGTTGCATATGGATATATAATATGTTCAATATATGTTTATTATGAGGCGTAGAATGAAAATTGCAATTGTTGGATCAAGAAGCTTGTCAAATATTTCTCTGGAAGAATACCTTCCTGTTAATGTGACCGAAATTGTATCCGGCGGGGCAGTAGGAGTCGATCTGTGCGCGATGCAGTACGCAAAAGAAAAGGGATTGAAGCTTACAGAGTTTTTTCCTCAATATGAGCGATATGGACGTGCTGCACCGATAATAAGGAACAAAGCTATAGTTGCCTATTCTGATAAAATACTTATTTTTTGGAACGGAAATTCAAAAGGCACCTTATCTGTAATAAACCTTGCAAAAAAGTTAAGGAAACCATATCGAGTGATCCTTTGCAAAGAATTATAAAAAAGGATAGCAAACGTGATTGTTCGCTATCCTTTTTGTAGTCAAAACGTTACATTATTTATTAATATCGCTTATAACGTACGGTATCTTTCCGTCTTCCTCATTCAGTACCGTTTCCATCAGCCTAACGGGAATATCGCCGCACATATCAAACAGCCCCAAAAGATGGGTGACGAATATGAATTTCGCCTTCATCTTTGTGAAAAGGGACAGAATATTGTAAATTCCGCAAGCACCTTCATCATACGAGGTAGTCTGGAAGGTTTCGTTGAGCAAAATGAGAGAATAGGGCTTTAGCCTGTCGACCATCTTGGCCATCTCCTTTACCTCACCCTCGAATCTTCCCGATGTGTCGCCCACGATGAAATCCTCCTCGGCGGAGGAAAAATGGGTGAACACCGCGCTTCTTACGCTGAAAGATGCGCTTTCGGCGCAAACGGGAAGTCCCGCCTGAGCAAAGAGCTGTGCCGTTCCGAGAGAGCGCAAAAAGGTTGTTTTACCTGTATTGTTGCGTCCGCGGATAAGCACTCCGCCCTCGTCCTTTTCAAAGCTGACGTCATTGGGAATTATCTCGCTTCCCTTCTTGCCGCCCGCCGCCAGATAAAAATCGCGAAGAGCGCTTGCCTTTATTGTGTCATGCTCCATGTCGAGCAAGTCGGGCACGCAAAGTGGGATGTCGTTTTCCGACAAATATTCGCAGATTTCGAGCGCGACTTCGTAAAACATCAGCTCAAAGGAAAGTCCGTGGAAGGTTTCGTAGACGATATTGGTAATGTGATTCAGCGTGGAATCGATATGATATAGCGCCTCGGTCAAAACGAATCTGACACCGTCGATAGCCTCCTTGTCGGCATCGACCTCGCGAAGAGCCGAGTCCTTGTTCTTCTTTGATGCAAGTGCCTTCCAATCGATAAGCGGCTTTTTATCCTTTTGATGCTCTTTTATATCGCAAAGCTCACATTCAATAAGGCGCATCGTGCTGTCAAGCCGGCAAAGCACTCCGAAATCGTAGTCCTCGGCGGTCTTATACTGGAAAAGCGATGCGATATTTGCAATCTCGTTAAGCGAATTGTTCTCGGTCATCTCGCTGCAATAGCTCATCATCGAAACGAGCGCCTCTGACTTGACGTCATATTTAGCGATCGTCGAACCGATGTTTTCATAAAATGAGATTATAGTGCGCGGAAAGATCGAGGTAAGCTTGAGCGACGAAAAGGTATGCTCAAGAAGAGCTCCCGAATTTGATGAGCTTGCCGAGGGAAAGGAAGTCGAGCGAAGCTCCACCCAGTCGCTTTTGATCTTATCGTAGCGGGAAAATATCACTTTCAGCTCGCCGAGCAGTTCGGGATATTCGATAAAATCGGCAAGAAGATTCTGGCGGTATGCTATATCGTCAACGTTGGTAAGCATTCGGCGCATAACCGACAAAAAGTAGTCAACCTTGCGTGTATCACGGCAGATTCTTGACACCGATTTGTCGATCGACAGATCGTATATTATATCAAAAGGAGGATTCTGATCCTCGTATGAATATTCGGGAATGTTTTTGTAAAGCAAACTGAATTTCATTTTTCTTTTATTCGGGCATAGCCCGCTTTCTTAAAATTTAGTTTATGTTGCCGAATCGGCGATCAAGCTCTTCCTTTGTCAGCGAGTATTTTTGCAAAATATCGCGTGCGTAGGAGCTGTAAACACTGTTTTGGCGAGCAACCTTGTAGGTGCGTCGGTTGCTGTCATTGACATCGATTATTACGTTGAGATAGGGGATCTCGCCGTCGGACGTCGAGTGCTGATGGGTGACATATACGCCGAACTCGCCGCCGCGGTACATAGTTTCGGCCAGAGCGGCCGTTTGCTGCATCGCGACTTCCTCGCTTGTGGTCGAATAGGTCTCGTTAAGCAACACGAGCGAAACGTGGTCGGTTGTATCGAGTATTCTCTTGACTCTGATCTGCTCCTCGGCGTTTCGGCCTGCATTGTCGAATCTCTCGTCACGAGGGAAATGAGTGAAGACGTTATGCAAAGGATAAATCTCCGCCCTCTCGCATGGGCAGGGACAGCCATTTAAAAAGAGTATGGTACTGATACCTACCGTTCTGAGATAGGTCGTCTTACCGCCGCCGTTGGCGCCTGTAAGATAGAAAAAGGGCTCTTTTTCATCGAAATAGACATCGTTGGGAATGATGTTGCTTTCCCCCTTTGTCAAAAGGGTTATGTCGTATGCGCTCGATATATCGATCTTCTTTTGTGAGGCGATCTTGGGAAAGCAGACCGGGATTCCCTTCGACGATATCATATCGAGCATATCGCATATCTCGGTGTAAAAGGAGATCGAGGTACGGTATAAAAGAAGCTCGCGCTCGTAGAAATTTTTGTGGCGAGAGTGAAAATCGCCAAGAGCGGAAAACAGATCGGGATGAAGCTTTGCCGTTGCCTCGATAACGGAGCAATCGAGCACGCGCGCCTCCATTGCCTGCATACGCGGCCGCGCGATGCCGAGGCACTCGGCATCGGCAAGAAGCCGTTCAACGTAGGGCACGGCGGTATCAAGCGACACCTTTACATTGTCCCCCGATATCTTGTACTGACTTACCGTTATCCCTTCGATCTTGGGCATCAGCACGTCGAGATCGCTTACAAGCTGCTTATAGTTTGTATTCTCGCATCGCTTTGCAAAATAGTCGCAAAAGCGCGTATAAAGCTCCGCCGGCAAAATATTCTTTGACGCATTTGAGAAAAAGTGCGATATGGCTTTTGCGAGATTGGCAAAAAGGATATACCTCTCGCTGTCGCATCTGGCGTTCTCATACCTTTCGGCAAGGGTGCTGACGGCGGTGATATTCTCTTTGAGCAGCGTCATATGGTCTCGTGCTTCACTGTTCTTCATGGCAGAAAACATCTCTTGCCGCGCGATTATATCGTCCCTTTCGCAGGGGATGTTCATCGCGTGCAGCGTTTCGTCGCCGAGAAGCGTTTTGAGCTTCATATCCTCAAAAGCATCGTCAAAAATGCGATGAACGGGGATCTGTGAGAGAAACATTAAATCAGGATATGCCATAACGATTCTTTCCTTACAATTTATTCTTTGTGAGTTATTTTCCCTTTTAATACGGTCAGTACTTCGCTTGTTTTGTAAAAAACAGAGTGTAGTGCGTAGTAGATGGGGAAAGCGAGGGCCATGAGCACAGCCAGCACCAAAAGTCCTTCACGGCTTAAGGGAGATACCGAAAAGAGCGGCTGTCCTAAAAGAACAAATGTGCCTGCAAAGCCGGCCACCATTGCTCCGAAAAGAGTTCCGCGTATCAAATTGAAGGGCATTGACACCCGCCAGAGCATCATAAAGCCTACCGTTGCCATCAAGATCACCGAAACGGTCGACAGCTCCGAGGCGCTGAATTCGGTAAAGAATCTTGCAAAAAGCGATGCCGTCAAAATGAGAATGACGTTGGTAAGACCCGCAGGCGCGGCGCGGAAAAGGATATTGCGGATAAACTTGCCTCGCACCCTGCTTTTGTTCGCTTCAAGCGCCAATACAAAGGAAGGTATGCCTATGGTAAAGGCGTTGACCAGCGTAAGCTGCGAGGGCTCGAGCGGATATTCGAGCGCCGCAAGGATAGTGATCCAGGCCATTACAAAGGAGAAGATATTTTTTACCAAAAAGAGGGATGCCGAGCGTTCAATGTTGTTTATCACACGGCGCCCTTCGGACACGACCGAGGGCATTGATGCAAAATTCGAATCGAGCAGAACAATATGGGACACCTGACTTGCAACGTCGCTGCCCGAGGCCATGGCGATACTGCAATCTGCCTCTTTGAGCGCCAGCACATCGTTAACTCCGTCGCCCGTCATGGCAACTGTATGCCCCTGCTTTTTAAGGCACAAAATGAGTTTCTTTTTCTGTTCGGGGCTGACACGTCCGAAAACCGTGTATTCACCGGCAGCATCGTAAAGCTCGCTGTCGCTGAGAACAGAAACGTCAACGTATTTGCCGCAGTTTGCTATCCCCGCTTTTTTTGCGGCCGAGGCAACGGTTATCGGGTTATCGCCCGATATTACTTTGATCTCTACCCCCTGCTCCGCAAAGTAGGAAAAGGTTTCCGCAGCGTCGGCACGAATTGGGTTTGAAAGGGTTATAAGTGCTTTAAGAGTCACATTTTTTGCCCTCTCACCGTTTTTCACCTCGCTGTCGCTCAAAGCAAGTGCCAATACCCGTGCGCCTGCCGATGCAAGCGCTTCGATTCTTTCTTTATGGCTTTCGTATCCATCCGAAAGCACGAATTCGGGCGCTCCGAGCAAATAGCTTTCGCCGTTTTCAAAGTTTACGGCACTGAATTTACAGACCGACGAAAATGGAACGGTATTTTTGACGCGTCTTGATACATCATGTGTAAATCTCTCTTTTAGCGCGATCATGGTGTTATTATCGGCATTGAGCGAGGACACTACATCGGAAATGATCTGTTCTGTCTTATCTCTATCATCGCCGATGGGATAAAAGTTGTCCACCTGCATCTCGTTTTCGGTGATTGTACCCGTTTTGTCAAGACACAAAACGTCAACTCTTGCAAGCATCTCGATACAGCCCAGCTCGTGGACGAGTGTTCTCTTTTTGGCAAGACGGATAACGCTGACCGCCAATGCGATCGAGGTAAGGAGGTAGAGTCCCTCGGGAATCATGCCTATAAGCGCGCCTGCCATCTTGACGAGCGATTCGTCCCATGCCATGCCGAGGCGGTACATCTGACTCAAAAACAGCGCAGCGCCGATAGGAATTATCAAAATGCCAATGACCATGATTAGGCGTGAAAGCGCGAGCATCATGCCCTTCTTTTTGCGCTTTTTCGTCTTTTTTGCATCGAGAGTGAGTCGGGCAACGAAGGAATCGTGTCCCACGCAAGTGATCCTTGCACGGCACTTGCCGCTCACGACAAAGCTGCCCGAAAGAAGGCTGTCACCTTCTTTTTTGAAAATCTCGTCGCTCTCTCCGGTAACGAGAGATTCGTTCACACTCACCTTTCCCGATACCACAACGGCATCGGCACTGAGCTGATCACCGGGACCGAGGACGGCTATATCGTCGATAACGAGATTTTCAACGTTCGTTTCGATTTCCTCGCCGTTTCTCACAACGCGCGCAACGGGAGTATTAAGAAGCTGAAGCTTATCAAGCGTGCGCTTGGCATTTATCTCCTGAACAACACCGATAAGGATGTTCACCAAAACGACCGGCATGAACATGAGGTCATTGTATGACGATGCGACGATCATCAAAATTGCGAGCACAAAGAATATCAGATTAAAGTAAGTGAAAACGTTTGAGGCAATGATCTGCCCCACCGTTTTCGATGGTGATTCGACGGGAATGTTGCTGTGACCGTTTATAATACGGTCGAGCACCTGCTCGTCATTAAGGCCGACATTCGCATCTGTATCGATACGGACAATCTGACCTTTTTCAAAGTCTTGTTTTTTCTTCATTTATCCGTTTTCTCCAACGTAGAAAGGATTTCTTACGATAAGCGCCAGACCCTTTGAATAGTAAACTATCTCATAGCCCTTTTCTTCGTAAACCTCTATCTGCGCCTCTTCATGCTTGCCGTCCTCGTATCTCAAATCGATGGCGATATACTCGGCATCGTGCTTTGTGCGGCCAAAATCGTATATATACCGTCTGTTCGCCAGATGGGGCAGGAAAAATGACGATGCCTTGACAGACACGCCGTCGGGCACGCACTCGATCGCCTCATCCATTATCGCGATCTGCTCCTTTGTGGCCTCGTATTTCGCAACGTAATAACCTCGGTCGGTTATCATCGATGTAAAGCCCAAAATGCAAGCAACGAGCGAGTATGCCGCAACGGTACGGCGGTATGAGCCCTTCATATCGGCAAGATTAAGCGCCGCGGCATAGAAAAGGAAGGCAGTTGAGCCGAAAACGTACTGGAAATAGATCGAATGCTGATATACGTAATCGGGCATGATGTTGATAAGCAGAAACGGGAAAAGAAGGGTAAGGCGCGAAACGTCGCGTGTCAAAAAGGGCAAAAAACCGATAGGCAGGAGCATCTGTATCGCGAAAAGCAGCTTTTCAGAATCGAACGATTCGGAAAAGAG
>JAFXHW010000218.1 GCA_017533545.1 Clostridia bacterium | reverse complement strand
GGGATTTTTGTACCCTTCGCGGAACTCTTTCAGTGTACCCGTCATGTATTTGTAGATGGGAAGGGCGTCCTCTTCCTTTACTCCGTAGATGAGGTAATCGTTGTTGTTTTCGGTAAGTCGGAATTCAAAGCCCAATATTACCGTAAGCCCGATCTTGTCGCCCTCCGCTTTTGCGCGGCGGTAGTCGGAAAGGTAGTATTCGGTCTTGTCTTCATCGCTTCCTTCGTGGCTGAAAAGCACGGGGGAGAGGTGGTTTGTGATCACCACCGCATCACAACCCAGCTCCTTGTAGGTGTGAACGAGTGCTTCGGGCTCGATCTGCGAGCAGGCGGAAACGGGGGATGTGTGGGTATGCAGTTCGACTTTGTACTTGTATTCTTCAAATAGCTTTTGGGTGTTCATTGGTCTTTTGTTCCTTGTGAGTCGTGTTTTATGTTTCAGACGCGCCTATGTCCTCAATAAGGCTCGGCAGCTGCGATCTTCTCATGCCGTTTGCCCTTTCAAAATCGAAACGGTTGAAAATCGCCCTTTCCTCACCGAGTGAGAGGTAAAAACCGTCGGCAGAGAAAAAAAGCGGAAAGCGTTTCTTTTTATCGACGGCTTTCAGATAGTTTTTGCGCGGTATCAAATTTCCTCTTTCGTCCCATACCTGGGCATAACGTCGATAATTTATGATGTTTTTGCCGGCATAGGCAATGATGTCAAAGCATACCGACATAAATGGCTTTGAGGGCTTAAAAAAACCCTCCATTGAAAGATATGTAACGTCATCGCTTTCTTTTGCCCAGTTTGTTATGGTTTCTTGCAGCTCGCCGTAAAAGCAAGCAATCTTTTCTTCGGGAATCGGCAAGTCGATATGCACCCGAAGCAAACGTCCGTCATCTTTTTTTAAAAGTCGGTCGTTTATGCTGCTTCCTCCTCGGTATCGACGGTTATCTCTTCTGTTTCTGTTTCCTCTGCTTCACTTTCGGTCTTTATTCCGCAAAGCACCTCGATATCCGTTTCGTATGCCACGTTGTAGCGCCTTGTAAGTCCGAGCGATTCGTAGTCCCAATCCTCACCCTTCTCATAGGGCATTATCTGAACGTACTGAATAATGATTCCCGATTCGTAAAGAGCGCGGACGCTTTCCTCGGTGTAGTCGCTTTCGGGATAGGAGAATATGCTCATTCTGTCGCCCGCAAGTCGGTAGCGCATATAAAGCAGCGATGTTTTGATTGATGTCTGGAAAGAGAAAAGGGTTCTGGCGCGAGTGAGCGAATAGTGGCGGTGAGTGTGCGAATAAAGCTTTACGTATCCGCTGTTTTCCATCTCCTGGCCCTGGTCCCACTTGAAGTGGTTATCAAAATGGACGTTGCCCGTGCAGGTGAAAATGTCGCCGTAGACGCCGAGCTCGAGCATTATCGGATAGGCGATGGTGTAGTTTGAAATGTAGCCGTCATCAAATGTGACGATGAAATAGTTTTCGCTCTTGTCGTATTCGCCTTTGACGTACATTTCGGAGCTGATCGATTTCCAGCCGTGACTGAGGAGCGTTTCGAGATCCAAACGAAACTTTTCACCGGTTGTGCAGTATTCGGGGTTGTTATTTTCGCCAAGCTCTTTTTCAACGAGATCGTGGTATAGCAAAATGACAACGCGCCCTTCTTTTTCTTCCTCTTCTTCCTCTTCGGTTTCCTCTACTGCCTCGGTTTCTGCTTCGGTTTCCTCTTCTGCTTCGGTTTCAGTATCGGCATCGGCTATCGAATCGGTAGGGGCATTTGCCTCGTTTTGAGGCGTGCCGAATGAAATATACTGCATGGCATAGATCGGGATAGCCATTGTTATTAAAACTGCGAGAATTACTGCAAGTGCTTTACGCGACATTTCAAATTCCTCTGTTTTCTTTTTTTATGTATCTTTACTTGTTTTCTATCATTCTGACGAGCGATTTTCCCGTTTCGAACATGAATTTTGATGCGGCGATCTTTAAATCGTCGGGAAGCCGTTCGATAAATGCATCGCACTCAAAGGTGAGCGCTCCCTTGTAACCGATCTCGCGGAGAGCTGCCGTTATATCGGGCCAATCGAGCTTTGCGGTAAAGGGAAGGGTATGCATATCGGTAATGTGGTCGTTGTCGTGAACGTGTACGGCGGAAAGATAATCGCTGCCCATCTTACGGATCATTTCGGCTGCGGGGATACCGTAAAGTCCGCAGTGTCCGAAATCGAGGCATCCGGTGAAAACGTCCCGCCCGAGAGCGTCGATATATGAGCAGAACTGCTCGGGAGTGTTGCAGGCACCGTACCATGTGCGTCCGGTGTCCTTGTAGTCGGCGCGTCCGAGATTTTCAAGAGCAATTTTTACACCGCATTTGCGTGCGGTTTTTTCAAGCCGGCGGTAATAGTCGAAATTAAGCTCAAGCTGACGCTTTTCATTGCCCGACACGGTGATCGGGTGAACTATGCATATCTCGGCACCGAGAGCGGCGGTCGCCTCGATGGATCGTTCGATAGCATCCATTATAAAACTATTATATTCAGCATTTCCTTCTTCATACCTTAAAGGAAGAGGCGCGTGCGATTGGTTGAAAAAAACATTGCAATCTTTTGCAACGGCGCGCAGATGCTTGGCGTAATCAAGATATCCGCTTTGATTGAGCGGAAAGGAGGGTTCGGTCATTCTCAGCATGCAAAAGTCTATGCAGTCAAAACCGTTATCTGCCAGGATCTGTATTGTTTTTTCGTCGCCGAACACCTTGGATAAAGCGTCTTTTTGCGTGGATATAAGCATATATTCCGTCTCCCGAAAGTCAGTGTTATCTCAATATTCAAATTATACCATTCATTTGTGTACAATGCAACAGAGAAAGACAATTTTTTTCTTCTTGAGCCATAAATATCTTTGTTATTCCACCTTTCGTGCGGTGAGGAAGATTTTTGTTATCACACAATTTACATAACCGTAACAGCAAATTTTGGAACAATGCTTGAAATGTACCGTCAATAATACTATAATTTGCCATGTGAGGTGATAATTATTAAAATCAGCACAAAAGCAAAGTATTATTCGATAAAGACGGCGATAGCGGTGTTCGCGTCGGCGCTTGCCGTTGCGTTTGTATATATATGGTTCGTCTACAGCTCTCTCCCCTTTATATCCTATTGGCGCACGATATGGATTGAAACTGCGATGACGACGGGAAGCCATCAGTGGCTCGCTACCTCCTTTATCCCGAAGGACATCATTGACGAAGTCATGGCGGGCAGCCAAGAGGGTGAAAACGTTGTGGGCGGAATGGAGTTTCTGACTCCGAACGTTGACAAAAATCCGTCTGTCGACATCACCGTATCCTCTCCCGTTGGCGATGACGTCCTCGGGCAGGCGGGCTTGATGATTGGTGAAAAGGATTACGCCGGATACACCGTTTTGGTAAATGACATAGAGCAGGGAATAGTTGTTTCGCAGGTGGTGGGATCCGGATATCGCGGATACGCCATGCTCATCGACGACCCCGCAAGAGTGTACCTTGCCTCCACAAAAAACAAGGGCGAAAAGGGTCAGCGAATACTCGAATATCTGAGCGATAACGGCGCCGTTGCCGGAATAAACGCATCGGGATTTATGGATCATGCCGGGCAGGGCACGGGCGGTGATGTCGTCGGAATATCCTGCTCGTCGGGCGAGTATTGGGGCGATTACGTCAACTATTACGGAAGCGTGGTCTTCACGCGTGACAACAAGCTTGTTGTGGGCAACATCTCGATTTGGGACAATTACAACATCCGTGACGGAATACAGTTCGGACCGGTACTTATAGCCGACGGAAAGCAGAACGTCGAGGGCTCGGCAGGGTACGGAATCCAGCCGAGAACGGCCATCGGTCAGCGCGCTGACGGAGCTGTGATGTTCCTCGTCATCGACGGACGCGATATCACCTGGAGCGTGGGCTGTACAGTGGGAGATATGGCCGAGATCATGATGAAATACGGCGTTGTCAACGCCGCCTGCTGCGACGGCGGCTCCTCGTCGATAATGGCGTACAACGGCGAGATTTTGAACCGTAATTCTTCGGCAAATCCCGCGTACGGACGCCGCATGCCAAATGCATTTTTGGTGCGCCCGAAATGATCAGACAAAAAGGAGCGACAGAGTCGCTCCTTTTTTATTGTAACACTAAAACCCCGCCATAGTGGCGGGGTTTTAGTAAAGGCTTTGCTGATGAGCAAAAACAAATAAAAACTCAGCGTAGAAAGTCCTTGTGCCAAAGGCTCCCTTGTGTAAAAATTTACTGCGTAAATTAGGGAGCTGTCAGCGTAAGAATTGAGCACAGCGAAATTCTTTGCTGACTGAGGGATTGTTTTGTGTGGATTTTTGCTTTTTACAATCCCTCCGTCATTTTCTTGCGAAAATGCCACCTCCCTTT
>JAFXHW010000217.1 GCA_017533545.1 Clostridia bacterium | reverse complement strand
GGCAACCGTCGGAGATGAAAATTACATCGTTCGTTATCAGCGCGACGTAATCGACCGATATACCAATCTGCTCGATAACGGCGTGAGCCCCGAAGAGGTGCGCGGATGGAATGAGTTTTTTAAAAACAGATATGACGATCTTTTGCCGATCCTCGCCGCTGCTGTCGCGGGCGTACTTCTGACGATGACGGAATGGGATAACGGTACGCATACCCTCGCGCTGATGACAGCGAAGGGGCGCAAGAGTATACGCGCCAAACTGCTCCTTCTCGCACTTTTTTCGCTTGCCGCTGTGATTATGATGACAGCTGTCAGCCTTATGGGAATCGCATTGAGATTCGGACTTTCCGATCCTACGTCACCGTTTTGCTCGGCGGAAATATTCGCATATTGCCCATATGATCTTTCGATCTTGGATTATTTGTTCATCACCGTCCCGCTGAAAGCCGCAAATCTGTTTATGATCGCGCTGATTTCAGCACTGACTGCGGCTTTGGCGAGAAGCTATCTTATGGGATTCCTTGTTCCCGGCGGAGTTGTTGCGGTCGGTTATGCTTTATCATCTCTCAAATCTGCAAACGATTATAATTTGCTGAATCCGTATACGTCCGCACTTTGCGACCCGCTATTTGAGCGTTACAGATCGTTGAACTTTTTTGAACGCTCTCTTCCGCTTCTTGCGGCTTTGTGCGTGATGCTCGTTGCGGTTTGCGTTCTGCTTTCCGTTCTTTATGCGGTCTCTTATTCGCGCGGTATCGGAAACACTCCGTTTGCCAAGCTCGAAAAAAGCATTTCATTAGGACTTTCCAAAGCGAAAGACGTTTTTCGCTCGCTCCTTCCGAGACGCGCACCGAAAAGGCATAGTCTGCTTTTCTCGGAAGCCAAAAAGTGCTTTATTAAATCGCATCTGATCCTCCTTTGCATTCTGATGCTCGGAGTTAAAGTCCTCTATTCATCGTCTACAGCGCCCGAAGTTCACGGTGCGGAGGAGTATTACCGCGATGTTTGCACGGCTCTCGGCGGTGAGCTGACCGACGAAAAGCGCGCACATATCGACGAAGTGCTTGCGGAGTGCGCGGAGATCATATCAAAAGCTGATTCGATGAGGCTTGCAATGCAGAGCGGAAGCATTACGGGCGAAGAGTACAGCGCATATCTTGACGAGTACTCCCGAGCAAGCGTTGAGCAATACGCATATATGAAGCTCTCTGCGCAACGAACTCGAATCGATAGAGCGTCCGCACAGGGCGTAGATGCACGAATAACTTACGACAGCGGTTGGATCGCATTTTTCTCCGAAGGCTTTGATCTTCTGCTGTATGCATTTTTGCTCCTCTTTTTCTGCGGAATTTATGAGACCGAATATAAAAACGGCTTTGAGTGCATTGCAAGGACATCGGCAAAGGGAATGCACGCACTTGATAAAAGCAAGATCACGCTTGCCGTTATAGTGGCAGCGGTTGCATTTGCCGTCTTTTCGGCGGTTGATATGATCTTCCTTTTGCGGACTTATACGTTGCCGAATGCGGGATTCTCGTTTGCCAGCGTCAGCGAAAGGGTAATGTCTACGCCGATTTGGTGTATCGCGGCATTAAAATACACTGCAGGAGTGATCCTGTCTGTGCTGTTTTCGGTAACGGTCTGCTTGATATCGCGCTTCTTTAAGAAGATATACCTTGTAATCCCCGTCGGCGGTGCGGTAATAGCTTTGCTATACGCGGTAATATAAATGAAAAAGGATAGCCCGTTTTGAGCTATCCTTTTTTGATCTTGAATAGAGTGATATTGCGGATTTATCTTTTGATCGAATAATAAACGCACTTATGCGTCTTTCCACGGTACTCGACCTCTGCGGTCATTTTCGTGCGCTTCATACCGCATTTCTCCATAACGCGCATACTTGCGGCATTTTCCTCAAATGCGCCCGCGAGTATTTCTTCAAATCCATTGGAGAAAAGATACTCTATGACAGCGCCGAACGCCTCGGTGGCAAAGCCACGGTTGTGGTAAGCGGGATGCAGAGCGTAGCCTATTTCGATGCATTTGTTATTGATCTCGCAGTCGTTGATCAGTCCGATCAGCTTGCCGTCAAGATAGATTCCGAAAACGTATCTGTCATCTCTTAAGGAAAGATACCTTAAACGCTGAAACAGCTTGATCTCGTCCTCACGCGTGGGCAGATCGGGAAGCATATAAGTCGCCTTGACGACGTCGCTTTTGAAGATAGACATCAACGCATCAAGGTCGCACTCGCGTAAAGATGCAAGAGTAAGGCGGGGAGTAGTTATTTTGTTATGATTTATTTTGGAATACTCATTCAAAGCTGCGACGTCGCGGGCTTTGAGATATTTTTGCTGAACTCGATCAAATTCTTGATCGTTTATCAAATGTACGATCTCATCAAACGTATGCCATTCAAGAAGTGTTTTGTTTTCCAGCTCGGTATCGGTCAGATGATTTTCGCCGATATGATCGGTATGAACGATATAATAGTAATTGACCTGCGTGTAGTCAAGACTTGCACGGTTTTCATAAACGATTCCGAGCTCCTCGACGCTGTCGCAGGTGCAGCCGGTTTCTTCGAGTATTTCGCGGTGCAGTGCGCTCAAAGCTTCTTCGCCATCCTCTGCACCGCCGCCCGGAAGACTGTAAAGCCCGAATTTCAGCGAGTGCATAATTGCGTAAAGTCCGTCGCTGTTTTTTACAATCGCCCGCGCTGTTTTACGCGGAGTACGAGATGATAATTCGTCTCGACCGAGGATTATTTTATCGTTTAGTTCGCAAATGATTTTCATTGTGTTCCTCGATCTTTTTGATAGAATCGTTTTTTAGCTCTTCCCGCAATTCACGTGTCCACGCGGACCATTCGCATTTTTTCTGACCGTAGACGAGGTTTTCTTCGTATTCAAGTGGGATCCACGTTGAGATGTCGGCTTCGTTGTGCGAAACGACTGCCTCAAGGTTGTCAAGCGACTTGAACAGCTTCGCCTCGGGCGTTTCTAGTGCGTTCATTTCGTCAAAGAGCGCGGAAATCTCGGTGCGAATGTCATCGGGAAGGGATGAAAGCAGATTCTTGATCGCCTTATCTTCCTCTTTTTCGTGATCGGAGGTCTTGTTGAATGAGGGAATGTCGCCCGTGACTGCCTCGCCGAAATCGTGGACGAGGCACATTCTGATCACTTTGTTTATGTCAAGCTCCGGGTATTCATCGGCGCAGAGCATCGCCATGACCGAAAGGCGCCACGAATGTTCCGCGACGCTCTCACTCCGT
>JAFXHW010000216.1 GCA_017533545.1 Clostridia bacterium | reverse complement strand
GTATCGTGAAGCGAGTGGGTAAAGTCGAAGTGGGTAGTAATGATGTCGCTGTTTTCCTTTTCGGCGGGATGCTGTACAGGGGTAAAATCGTAGACCTCGTATTCACGGGGGACAACGACGATGCCGCCCGGATGCTGACCCGTTGTGCGCTTTACGCCCACGCAGCTCTGGGTCAGGCGGTTGATTTCGGCACGGTTTACCGTTTTGCCGTGCGATTCGAGATATTTCATAACGAAACCGTAGGCGGTCTTGTCGGCAAGGGATCCAAGCGTTCCCGCGCGGAACACGTTTTCCGCGCCGAAGAGCTCTTCGGTGTATTTATGCACTCGTCCCTGCACCTCGCCGGAGAAGTTGAGGTCGATATCGGGCGATTTGTCACCGTAAAATCCGAGGAAGGTCTCAAAGGGGATATCGTGACCGTCGCCGACGAGCTTTTGTCCGCATTTGGGACAGACTTTGTCGGGCAGGTCAAAGCCGGAACCGTATGAGCCGTCGGTGATGAATTCGTTGTAGCGGCAGTCGGGACAGCGGTAGTGCGGGGGAAGGGGATTTACCTCCGATATACCCGACATCGATGCGACAAACGACGATCCTACCGACCCGCGCGAGCCGACGAGATATCCGCAGCTTTCGGAAAAGGCAACCAGCTTTTGCGCGATCATATAGAGCACGGCAAAGCCGTTTTTAATGATCGATTCGAGCTCCTTGTCAAGGCGGGAGGCAACGATCTCAGGCAGCGGAGCGCCGTAAAGCGATTCTGCGCGCTCGTGGCACATTCGGTGAAGGTCCTCCTCCGCGCCCTCCATGTGGGGAGTGTACGTTCCTTTGGGAATCGGGCGGACGTCTTCATAATCTATCATGTCGGCGATGAGGTTGGTGTTGGTGATGACCACCTCTTCTGCCTTTTCTTTGCCGAGATATTCAAATTCGGCGAGCATTTCCTCTGTTGTGCGCAGATATATTCCGGTGTCGCGGTCTGCATCGCTGAATTTGAGGCCGGAAAGGAGGATCTTTCGGGTGATCTCCTCATAAGGCTCGGTAAAATGTGCATCGCAGGTGGCAACGACCGGCTTGCCCATCTCTTCGCCAAGCGCAACGATCTTGCGGTTGAGCTCGCGCAGAGCCTCGTCGTCGGCAGCCTTGCCCTCGGCTATGAGGTAGCGGTTGTTGCATATCGGCTGGATCTCGAGATAATCGTAGAATGACGCAATATCGAGCAACTGCTGATGACTCTTTCCGTCCAGTATTGCGCCGAACAGCTCGCCCTCCGAGCAGGCGGAGCCGATGATAAGTCCCTCGCGGTGCTGACTGAGCACCGTTTTGGGAATACGCGGATGGCGCTTGAAGTATTTTAAGTATCCGAAGGATACGAGTTTATAGAGATTTTTAAGTCCAACCTTGTTTTTGACAAGCAGGATGATATGATTTGTGCGCAGCTTTGTGGGGTCAACCTTGTCGCTCATGGCGTTGACCATCGATCCGACGTCGTTTACTCCCTCTTCCTTTAACTGCTC
>JAFXHW010000215.1 GCA_017533545.1 Clostridia bacterium | reverse complement strand
GACGAGTCGCCCGCCAACAGAGCCTGTTCCATTTCATTCAGCGCGTCACGCAGATCAAGGAGGGCAAGCTTTTTCTCGGATTCCACATATCTTGATTTTTCATTCCTCGCACGGGTGACGGTGAATGCCGTTCCGAAAAGGACGAGTATCGTCAACACAGCCGCCGTGCAATATATCGCAATTTTTGCTTTTGAGCGCATAACTAACTCCTTTTTTCTTTATTATCCGCTAGCTTTCGGAAAATAATCTTGACAAACTTTGCATTTTATTGTATCATTTTCCCGAGGTGATAAAATGATCGAGTTTTTGCAAAAATATCTTATTCCTCTGCTTCACGAGATGGAACGCCCGAGGGCTTGGGGAGCATTTCATGCGCTGTTTTTCTTTATCGGAATACCTCTCGCCATACTGCTCGCCTTTGCACTACGAAAAATATCCCAAAATACTGAAAAGCGCCTCTTTTTGACGGTTGGGATCGCGCTTATCATATCCGAAATATTCAAACAGCTCGCCTTCACCGCGATTGAAGGAACGTACCGCTTTGACCTTATCCCGTTTCAGCTTTGCAGTATTCCGATGTATCTCTGCGTTCTGATGCCGATGCTTCCCGATGGCAAAATACAGCGCGCTATGCGAACGTTCATCGCAACCTTCGGGCTGATGGGCGGGGTGGCGTCCTATATCGCGCCCGGAACGATGTGCCGCGAATGGCTCGAGCTGACTTTGCACTCATTCCTTTGGCATCTCACACTTATTTTTCTCGGATCCTACGTCTTTTTCTCGCATAATACAAAGATACAAAAGTACGATTTTTTCTGTGCGGAGATTCTTTATCTCGCGCTTTGCGCGGTAGCTTTAGGGATTAATCTGATCTGTATCAACACATCGGGAGCACCCGTGAATATGTTCTATATCGGTCCGCAACCGTCAACGCTTCCTCTTTGCCGCGAGATAACCGCGAGATTCGGCGTTGCGATGAATTCAATAGGTTACATTTCGGCTCTTTCTCTTTGCGCCTATCTGATACATCTTACCGAAAAGGTTTTCAAGCAATAAAGACCCGCAAAATCGGGCCTTTATTGTTATTTTTTCTTTTTCTTGTTCTTCTTTTTGGGTTTGGGAGCTTTGATAGGCTCTTCGACCTTTACGGGCTCGGGTTTTGGTTCTTCGGGAACAGGTGCGGGCGGTTCTGCGGGTGCAGAAACCTGCGGAGCAAGCCTTTCGTCCATGTCCTCGCCGACGAGCTTATATATCGCGGCTACGAGCGGAACGCCGATAAGCATTCCGGGGATACCCATTACACCGCCGCCGATGGTGACTGCGGCAAGCACCCAGAGTCCGGGAAGTCCGATCGATTCGCCGACGACCTTCGGGTAGATGAGGTTGCCCTCAAGCTGCTGAAGAACGACGATGAATACGATAAAGAGCAGAGCCTTGAAGGGCGATTCGGTCAGGATCATGATCGCGCCGACTGCCGCGCCGATATATGCTCCGGCAACGGGAATGAGCGCGGTGAAACCGATCAGCGCGCCGATCATGCTTGCGTAGGGGAAACGGAATATCCACATTCCGATCGCACAAAGCACGCCCAGTATGACAGCCTCCTTGCACTGACCGACAATGAACTTTTCAAAGCTGTCCTTGATGGTCTGCAGGGTGTGGTTGTATTTTCTTCTCTTGGAAAGCCCGAGATAGCATTTTTCAAGTCTTTTGAACTGCTTTGCGAGCCTTTCCTTATCAAGAAGGATATAAATTGCAAAGATCAGGCTGACAAGAGCGGTGACAACGCCCGAGAACACGGATGTGACCGTGCTGACAACG
>JAFXHW010000214.1 GCA_017533545.1 Clostridia bacterium | reverse complement strand
TCCGCTTAAAATCATAATTACATGTATATGGTTTGGCATAATTACATATTTATCAACCGCAAGATACGAATATCGGTCTTTCAACAAGAATAATTGTTTTTTCGCAATCTCTCCGAATGAGGTGTATTCAACCCCCCGTTGTTTCGGCGGGAGCAAGCCCCCGCCCTACGATACGCGACAGCACGCACCGTCTGTTTTGCGTGCATATCGTTACAAAATATGCGCCCGCAGAACTGTAATCATAATTGTCAAGGCGAGGATGTTTTCGTTTCGGTAATTCTTTTTCTTTATCCATTTTCATCACCTTTCCCATTATATCAAAAATCGGCAGAGAAAACAAGTTCTCTGCCGATATTTTTGTGTCTGTCATTTCTCCGCTAAAGTTGCAGAGAGAATATGCCTTCTTTTTTTATATCATTCTTTTTGTTCCGTACGGTGCTTTCGCAAAAACACGCTGACGATCTTTGAAAAATAAGCAAGCAGCTCGATCTGCTCCTTGGGCCAGAGTCGGTTTGTTTTGCATTCGTCAAATCCGACGTATCCCCAGAGGCGTCCCTTGTCAACAAGGGCGCACTGGAGCATCGATTTGATGCCCTGAGGCTCGAGGATATCCTTAGCCCCCTGCTCAAGCTCGTAAATATCGCCGCAGAAAAATACGCCGTCCTCGTTGAAGTTGTCGAGATAGCCGGGTATGTCATCTTCATAGCTGACGCTTTGCAAAACGTCTATCTGAGACTCAATGTCCTCGTTGCACCATTCAAAGGTGTTGGAGCAGTATTTGCCGTCGGGGCTGTTTTCGAAGATGTATACACGGCTGACGTTCATCTCTTTGCCGATGATGCTCATTGTTGTATTGATCGTGTTTTCGATGTTCTCGCTTGTGTAGAAAAGGTGGAAAAGATTGGGAAGAATACCCTCGGTTCCGCCGAGATTGTGTTTGGGTGATGTTTCCGAATCGATTATGGTGATGTCGTTGGGGGTAAAGAGGGCATCGAGCGAGTGGCTGTACATTACGCAGTTGTTTTTGCCCGTCTTTTTTGCCTTGTAGAGCGCGGTGTCTGCCGCACGGAAGATGTTTTCGTAGGTGGTGCCGTGCTCGGGCGCGGTTGCTATACCGATAGAGCAGCCTATCTTGAGATCGGGGAACTGCTCGGCGTACATATTCGATATACGCTCGATTATGCTGTTGCAGCGCTTGATGAGAAAATCGTTGTCCGAAACGTTTTTCATCATGACCAAAAATTCATCGCCGCCAACGCGCGAGATTATATCGTGCGAGCGAAGCTGGGACTTTAATATGCGTCCCACCTCGATAAGCACCGAATCGCCGAAAAGATGGCCGTAGGTGTCGTTGATATTTTTAAAATCGTCAAGGTCGATAATTATAAGAGCACAGTGCGGATCGTGTGTTTTAAGATAGTCGCCTATCTTCTTTTTCGTGGCGCTGCCGTTGAAAAGGCTGCCAGTGAGCGAATCGAGCTCGGTCTGCTGCTTTAACTTCTCGAGATGCTTTTTCTCCTCTTCGATGATGGTGATAATGCCGAACACCTTCTGAAGCCGTCCGATCGAGTCGTAATAGCCGGTGCCCCTTATGCGGCACCAGAGGTATTCGCCGTCGATCTTGCTTATCCGCACGTCGATGAGCTGATGCTCGTCGCCTCTCTTGAGGGCGTTGAGCGCATTGTAAAACTGCGGAATATCGCTGGGATGGAAGTGCGATTTTTCGGTGAACGACTCATCAATATCCTTTTTCAGTGGCTCATATCCGAAGATCTCTTCGTATGCCTTTGAATAGATCACGCGATGTTCGAAGAGATTGTATTCAAAAGCAACGATCCTGTTGTGGCTGAGAATGTTTCTGTACTGCTCAAGTCGGATATCGTTTTTCGCCGAGTCGCGGCGAACCGTATCAAGATTCATAATAAGGCCGTAAAGCAGGCTTTCTTTCCCGTCGT
>JAFXHW010000213.1 GCA_017533545.1 Clostridia bacterium | reverse complement strand
TGTAATTTCTTGCTGACAGCGCATCGGCGATCCTGTACAGATCGGACACGTTTTCCATTCCGTCGGGAAGCCGTCCGATTCCGTCGAGATCACACCCGAGGCAGACGGTTTTCTCCCCGCCTATCGAAAGGTATTTTTCGATGTGGCGTACGACGTCGTCGATACCGCACTCGTCCGATTCGCAAAGATGCGGCCGGCAAAGGCTGATTCCCACGATACCGCCGATGTCCTTTATCATGCCGAACATTTCGTCGGTCAGATTTCGTCGGTGGTTGCATACAGACCGCGAGTTCGAATGAGTACATATTACCGCTTTTTTGCTTTCGGCGGCGATGGAATATGCATCGTAAAAGCTCTTGTCGGAGGCATGCGAAAGATCGGGCACGATTCCGATCTCAAGACATCGCTCAACGACATTACGTCCAAAGCGGCTCAGCCCCTCGTCGGTGTCGTGCGCACCTCCGATGCAGCAGCTGCCTCCCCAGACCAGGGTCAAAAAGCGAACGCCAACCGAACGGAGGTAGTCAAGGCGTGACAGATCGCCGTTGAGCAACGCTCCTCCCTCGACAGCAAGATATGGGGTAAATGAATCGGTTGCTTCGAGATATTTTTTTGAATACTTTAAAATTTGCTTAAAAAAAGCGAAATTCTCGTCGGGCTCAAGGTCGTGGCGCGACCAGATGGCAAAGAGCTGGGAGTATTTTTCATACCCCTGCGCTTTTTTCTTTGAGATATGTAAGCTATTGTCGTCGAGCGACTCGCCGGCGCAGTAAATTTCCGACAGCGTGTCGCAGTGAAGGTCAAAAAGTTTCATCATGCAAACTTGCCTTTGATTTGGTTATCATACCCTGTCGGCAAAAGCCGCCTTGATATGCTTGATCTTGAATTGGTGTAAAGAAGTGTCGCTGTCCTTTGACGCCAGAATCTCGATAACGTCGATCCTCGGCGGCTTTTCGGGCGATTTCTCCTTGATGTGATGGTGCACCGACTTTAAAATGTGCTCTCTTTTTTTGGCGTTCACCGCATTTGCGGGACGGCCGTATTTTTTCTGAACGGCACTCTCAGTGCGCATTTTTACCTCAACGAAAACGGTGCGTCTGTCGTTTTCGGCAATTATATCGATCTCGCCGTATGGGCAATAGTAGTTGCGGCAGATTATCTCATATCCATTTGACTTAAGAAAGTCGCAGGCGATGCTTTCGCCGACATTGCCGACGGCGCGAGTGTTCTTTTTGGCGTCACTCATTTTTCAAAAACTTAAGAAAGCTTTTTCTGTGGCAGGGGGAGGGGCCAAGTTCACGAACGGCATCCATGTGCGCCTTTGTGGGATACCCCTTGTGCTTTGCAATGCCGTATCCTGGATACTGTCGGTCAAGCTCAAGGCAGTATCTGTCGCGTTCGACCTTTGCAAGTATCGAAGCGGCTGCTATAGAGGGTGATTTTGCATCGCCTCCGATAACTGCGACGGCCGGTACGCCGAAATCGCGCAGGGTGTTGCCGTCGATAAGCGCGAGAGTGGGTTTGACTTTGAGCGCCTCGATCGCACGGCGCATGGCGAGCATGGCGGCGTTTAAAATGTTGATCTCGTCTATTTCTTCGGGAGTGGCCGTGGCAACGGCATAGGCGATGGCATTTGCCTTGATCTCCTCGTATATCGCCTCGCGCTTTTTTTCGCTGAGCTTTTTGGAGTCGTTCAGATCTTCGATAACGAGTCCGCGCGGCAGTATGCAGGCGGCAGCGTAAACATCGCCGCACAGAGGGCCGCGTCCAACCTCGTCAACACCGCACACGATGTCGTCGGGATAATTTCCTTCTATCTCCCACGTAAGAACAGTGGGCTGCTTCTTTTCTTTCATTTCGTATCTCCGGAATCTTTACCTGTTTTACCGCACATAAGCTCACCGTCCGGTGGTCCAAGCTGTGTGATTATTGTCAGGGTCTTTCGAGCGATATTTTACCTATTTTGCTTCCTCTGAATTCGTCGAGCAGCATAATGGCGGTGCGTTCCTCGTTGATCTCGCCGCCCGAAACGATACATCCGCGCTTTTTGCCGATAAGGCAGAAAAGATCGTAGTCATCGAGATCCTCGATAGATGAGGGATCTCCCAGCTTGTAGCGCTGGCAGAGCAGCTCGGGATATATCTTGCGGAGTCGCGAGCAAAGGGCGACTGCAATCGTTTCGATATCGAGAATGCTGTCGTTTATGGCGCCTGTCAGCGCGAGGTTTTCGCCAACGGTTCTGTCCTCGAATTTCGGCCAGAGTACACCGGGCATATCGAGCAGGTCAAGTCCGATTGATGTGGGCACCCACTGCTTGATAACTGTCACGCCGGGGCGGTCTTCGGCCTTTGCCTTTTTCGCACCTGCAAGGCGGTTGATAAGGGTGGATTTTCCCACGTTGGGAAT
>JAFXHW010000212.1 GCA_017533545.1 Clostridia bacterium | reverse complement strand
TAAGATATCCTACACCGGCCTTCGCGCAGGCGAAAAGCTTTATGAAGAGAAGTTGATGGACGAAGAGGGTCTAAAAACCACGCCTAACAATTTGATACATATCGGCTCGCCTATACCCTTTGATGAGGAACGCTTCCTTGTCCATCTGCAAAAGCTGATGACGATCGCGTGTGAAGGTGACGATGAAGCTGTCCGTGGTATAATAGCCGAGATAGTTGATACTTATACTCCTGCAGTGGTTTAATGCCTTTCAGAGGTGATAAAATGAATTTTAGCGCATCTTTCAAAAACAACGGCAAGCTGAAGCTGCTGATCATCGTGGGTACTCGTCCCGAGATCATACGTCTTTCTGCCGTCATCAATAAGTGCCGTAAGTATTTTGATACCATACTCGCTCACACCGGTCAGAACTACTTCTATAACCTCAACGGTGTATTCTTCAAGGATCTCAAAATCGATGAGCCCGAGGTGTATCTCGATGCCGTAGGTGCTGATCTCGGCGAGACGATGGGCAATATTATTGCCAAATCGTACAGCCTTATGGCAGAGATCAAGCCCGATGCACTGCTTGTGCTCGGCGACACAAACTCGTGCTTATCGGTCATCGGAGCTAAACGGCTTCATATTCCGATCTTCCATATGGAGGCGGGAAACAGATGTAAGGACGAGTGTCTGCCCGAGGAAACAAACCGCCGTATCGTCGATATTATATCCGACGTCAATATGGCCTACAGCGAGCACGCACGCCGCTATCTTGCCGATTGCGGACTGCCGAAGGAGCGAACCTTTGTTACAGGCTCGCCGATGGCGGAGGTGCTGCATAATAATCTTGGTGAGATCGAAGCGAGCAAAGTTCATTCCCGTCTCGGTCTCGAAAAGGGAAAATATATCCTGCTTTCGGCGCATAGAGAAGAGAACATTGATACCGAAAAGAATTTCACCTCTCTTTTCAATGCGGTAAACAAGATGGCCGAAAAATACGATATGCCCGTGCTTTATTCCTGCCATCCGAGAAGCAAAAAGCGCCTTGAGGCGAGCGGCTTTGTCCTTGATAAGCGCGTCATTCAGCATGAGCCACTTGGATTCCACGACTATAATTGCCTTCAGATGAATGCTTTTGCCGTCGTGTCGGACAGCGGCACACTTCCTGAGGAAAGTTCATATTATACAAGCATCGGCAAGGCGTTCCCCGCAGTTTGCATTCGAACCTCCACGGAGCGCCCCGAAGCGCTCGACAAGGGATGCTTCGTTCTTGCAGGAATTGATGAAAACAGCCTTTTGCAGGCGATTGATACCGCCGTTGCGATGAACGAAAACGGCGATCACGGTATTCCCGTGCCCGATTATACCGACGAAAACGTATCGGGCAAGGTGGTAAAGATCATCCAGTCTTATACAGCTGTTGTCGATAAAACGGTCTGGCGAAAAATTTGAATAAAAAAACGAATCTCTTCGGAGATTCGTTTTTTACGTCCCAACAATTACGAAAGACTCTGCCGAACGCAAAAAACACTCAAATTATCGGTTTGATATTGAATTTTTTTGCCGACTGTGGTATCATTAATAAAACAAAAACGAAAGGCAATATGAAATGAAAAGAATAATTTGCATTTTGATTGCTTTTATTATGATTGTGGCCGCGGGCTGTGCTCCCAAGGGCAACGATCCCGAAAAAGCATATATAAACGATATCG
>JAFXHW010000211.1 GCA_017533545.1 Clostridia bacterium | reverse complement strand
TAACTTTATTCAGGGTATCGTTATGCTCGTCGGCATCTGTCTTATCGTGGCCGGCGTACTCAACGGTAAAGGCGGATTTTCCGAGGCGATCACAGCACTTTCTCGGATTGAAAGCGAAAAAATTCCCGAAATGCAGGGTGCATTTACCTCAATGTTCGGACCTGAACCTCTCCAGCTTCTTTCGGTAGTTCTTTTGACAAGCCTTGGTACCTGGGGACTTCCGCAGATGGTGCATAAGTTCTATGCAATCAAGGATGAGAGCGCAATTAAGAAGGGAACTGTCATCTCCACCGCATTTGCAATTATCGTTGCGGGCGGTTCATACTTTATCGGCGGATTCGGACGTCTTTACTACGATGCTGACACAGTAGTATTTGACGAAATAATCCCCACAATGATACAAAAAGCGCTTCCCGACGTGCTTATCGGACTTGTGCTTTTGGTTGTACTTTCTGCATCCATTTCAACTCTTGCATCGCTCGTATTAACGTCGGCATCCACCTTCATTTCAGACTTTGTAAAGTCGTTTGCCAATATCAAGTCCAAAAGCGAGCTGCTTTGGATACGAATAATGTGCGGCGGTTTTATCATCGTATCGGTTGTAATCGCTCTGAACCCCAACTCCTTTATAACTGCACTTATGGGCCTTTCATGGGGCGCACTTGCAGGTTCGTTCTTGGGTCCCTTTATCTACGGACTTTTCTGGAAGAGAACAACAAAAATTGCAGTTTGGGCATCGATGGTTAGCGGCGTGCTGATTAACGTACTTAACTTCTTTTTGGGCTTTACTTCTCCCACAACAGCAGGCGCGCTTTCAATGATACTTTCGCTTGTAATCGTACCCGTTTTCAGCTTGATTTCCGATAAAAAGCATAAAGAAGAGATCGACGAAATGTTCCTTTGCTACGAGGAAAAGGTGCTTGTTACAAAGAAGAGCTCACTTAGAGAAAATGCTGCAGACAGTGCAGAATAAAACAGTAAAAAACAGCGGATTTCATGACGAGATCCGCTGTTTTTGCATCATGACAAGAGGGCAATGTTTACATATTCGTAACAACAATAATGCCGCTTTGTAGTATCATTATAGTTAAGTATATTTAAACTATAATATCGATAAAATACAAGGAGAAATACGATGACACTCGACGAATTGCGCGAAATAAAAGCTAAAACAGACGCAGGCGAACTGCCCGCTCCCGAGGACACAATTTACGTTAATAATCACATTCACACAACCTATTCTTTCTCGCCTTATAATCCCACTGCCGCGCTCTACATGGCATGGAAAAACGGCCTAAAGACTGCGGGTATCATGGACCATGACTCGGCAGGCGGATCGAGAGAATTCCTCGCAGCAGCAGAGATTATTGGCATGCCTGTCACCTGCGGAGTTGAATGCAGAGTTGATATGTCTATGACCGCTCTCAACGGAAAACGAATCAATAACCCCGACCAGAAGAGCGTCGCTTACGTTGCAATGCACGGCATTCCTCACCAGAATATTGAAAAGGTTAACGAATTTTTCGCGCCCTATCGCGAGAAGAGAAACGAGCGCAACCGCAAGATGTGCAAAAACATCACCGACCTTGTTTCTCCCTACGGACTCTCACTCGATTTTGATGCAGATGTTCTTCCCATATCCGACTATGATAAGGGCGGATCGGTAACCGAGCGCCATATCCTTTTCGCGCTCACCAAGAAGATTACAGCAATCTACAAGACCCCCGAAGAAGTTCTTGACTTCCTTGTAAATGAAATGGGTCTCGAACTCAGCGATAAGGTTAAATCTCAGATTGCAGCAGGCCGTGAAACCCCCGATTATTATGAATATGATATCCTTGGCGCATTGAAGAGCAATATGGTAGAGAAATTCTACGTTGACGCTACCGATGAATGTCCCAAGGTTGCCGACTTTATCGAAATGGTACACAAATACGGCGGAATCGCCGCATACGCATACCTCGGCGACGTAGGACAGTCTGTAACCGGCGATAAAAAGGCTCAGAAATTCGAAGATGATTACCTCGACACACTCATCGAAGTGCTCAAGGAGTACAACTTCGACGCTATCACCTATATGCCTACCCGCAATACCCCCGAACAGCTCGATCGTATCATGAAGCTTTGCGATGACAACGGTTTCTTCCAGATAAGCGGCGAGGATATTAACTCTCCCCGTCAGTCTTTCAGATGCAAGGCACTCGACGATCCCAAGTTCGCGCACCTCATCGATGCAACCTACACTCTCATCGGATATGAGAGCGAAGCATCGGAAGACCTTGAAGCAGCACACAAAAAATATGCTTCGATTTTCAGATATTGATATAAATGCGAATTGGTAATATAGAGTTAAAGCACGGTTTGATGCTCGCGCCTTTGGCGGGAGTGTCAGACCACGCTTTCCGCACACTCTGCCGTTCTTACGGCGCGGAATATGTCGTTTCAGAGATGGTATCGGCAAAGGCAGTTCATTTTAAGGACCGCAAGTCGGATGCTCTCGCAGTCGTTACCGATCCTGAACGCCCAATGGCGATACAGATTTTCGGGCACGAGCCCGAAATAATGGCGGCATCTGCAAAGAAGCTGTGCGATAAATTCCATCCCGATGCAATGGATATCAATATGGGCTGCCCTGTCCACAAGATTGTTGGCGGAGGCGACGGAAGCGCATTGATGAAAAATCCAAAGCTTGCAGGTGAGATCGTTGCTGCGGTTAAGGGCGCGCTCGATATACCCGTAACGGTAAAAATACGCGCCGGATGGGATTCTAATTCAATAAATGCCGTTGAAGTCGCATCAATTTGTGAGGAAAACGGCGCGTCGATGGTTTGTGTGCACGGCCGTACACGCGAACAGCTCTACCGTCCGCCATCCGACAACACGGTTATTCGCGACGTAAAGCGCGCGCTGACTATCCCCGTCGTTGGCAACGGAGGCATCGAGAACGCCGCTGATGCTGTACGGATGTTTGAAGAAACCGGATGTGATGGGATAATGATTGCACGCGGCTGCTGCGGAAATCCTTGGATTTTCTCCGAAATCACCGCCGCTCTCGAAGGCAAAAGCTACGAGTATCCTTCGCTCGATACAAGACTTGAAATTGCCGCATATCATGCCCGATCCATCGTTGCCGATAAAGGCGAAAAAATGGGCGTGCTCGAATCACGCAAGCTGATTTCGTGGTACATTTCGGGAATTCCCGGTGCACCCGAAGCGAGGGCAAGAGTTAACTCCTCAACATCGCTTGAAGAGATCGAACAGATACTTTTGGACCTTCGTGCAAACAATAAATAAATTCACTTACATAAACAAGAGGTTTAGACCATGCTGTCATTGCTTTTGATGGCTGAGATCATCTTCCGCGACGACGATGCACGACTTGTGCACAGCGTGCTGTCAGGCAATCAAGACGCGTTTGAAGAGATCGTGCGCAAATATGAAAAGATGGTTTACAATACCGCGTATCAATTCACAATGTCCTCTGAGGACGCATTTGACGTGTCGCAGGAGACATTTATCAAGGCATACCGATCGCTCGGTTCTTTTCGCGGTGACTGTAAATTTTCAAGCTGGCTGTACCGCATAACTCAGAATGCGGCACGCGATTTTTTGCGCGCAAAAAGCAATAATTCAAGCTTGTCTCTTACTGATTCGGACGAGGACGGCGAGAACGCACAGCTTGACATCACCGACGAAAGCGTATCGAGCGATCCGCAGATGTCATACGAGCGCGACGAGCAAAAACGCGCCGTCTGGGATGCAATAAATTCGCTTAGCGAGGATCACCGAGAAATCATTGTTATGCGCGATATTGAGGGTATGAGCTACGATGATATTTCCGAAGCCCTCGATATCGAAATTGGCACTGTAAAAAGCAGAATCAACCGTGCAAGAGCGGCAATAAAAGTTTTTCTCGAAAAACGGAACTTTTTATGATTTGCTTCGTCATATGCCACGTAATGAAATTATTGATGAAATGAATCAGGTGTTTATGGATAACAATTGCGAAAAGATAAGGGAGCTTTTCTCTCCCTATATTGACGGCGAGGTCACAAACGAAGAACGTGAGCTCGTCGACAATCATATAAAAGAATGTGCAGAGTGCAAAACCGAGCATGAAAAGCTGAAAAAAACGGTTGAAATGCTCAATTTCAGCACACTCTTGCCTGAAGAAAACCTTGAAAAGGCTGTTCTCGCTTCAATTCGCTCAAATGCAAGACGAAACAGATTTGTCAGACTCGGCTCAACTATTGCCGCTTGCTTTGTGCTCGTTGTTTGTGTTTCTGCTTTCGGTGTTCTTGAACTGATGAATAAGCGTACGGATTCCGCTATGGAGGAAGACAGCGTGAACTTTGCGGCATATAGTGCAAATGAGTGCGCTGATCAGGAAAAGAGCGAATCAATCTCACCTTCTCGTACTCTTGATTCGAATACTGAGGAGGAAAATTACTGGTATTATACCGATGACTCGACGGCAGGCAAGCAGTCGGCAAACGGTTCGCTCGCAGATGATTTTGAGGCAGAAGCCGAGATATCTGAAGAATCCGTTGCGGATTCAAAAGCGGATTCATCCGATCAGCTTCCCATGGAAAGTTATTCGGATGCACAGATCGAAAAATACACAAGCTCATATGCACCTGAATTTGAAGGCAAAATTAGCTGTGTTGTTATTACTGAAAACGATCTTGCAGGCGGCCTTGATGCAGTACAGCTTTCGGACAATACAGATTTCGCAGTATTTGCGCTTGAATTTACCAAGGAAATATACGGAGTTCTTACGTCCGACCTCGCTGAAGGGGATGTTGCAGAACTTGCTTCAACAGCTCATGAAGACGGCGAAAGCTTCATACTGTATGTAAAACTAAAATAATAAAATCAATAAAAAACGGTGCGTCCCGATCGGAACGCACCGTTTTCATATTTTAAATTACTTCAGCATTTCCTGACCGCCGGTTACGGGGAGTGCCTGACCGGTTTCGTAAGTCTGCTCAACGATGTAGAAGATCGCTCTTGCAACGTCGATGGGGAGGCATCCGCGATTGAGCGGCACTTTAGATTCGTAGAAGCGGCGAACGTCAGCAACGTTCTTTGCTCCGGGAACCTTACCCGCATTGAGATACTGGACGAAAAGTCCCTTTTCGGGGTCGGACCAGAGGGGACCGTCGAGGAAGTTGCCGGGGCAGACAGCGTTTACCTTGATGTTGTATTCAACAAGCTCCATAGCAAACGACTGGGTAAGACCGATGCCGCCGAATTTTGAGCCCGCATAAGCGAAGTTCTTGTTCGATCCGGCAAGACCGGACTTGGAGTTTACTTCAACGATATCCATCATATAGTTCGGAGCATACTTGTGCTGGATCTTCATGATGGCGGAAGCATATTTGGCACAGAGGAAGTAGCCGGTATAGTTGACGGCGGTAACAAGCTCGAATACCTGCTTTGTCATAACGTCAAGGCTTCCTGCCTTTGCAATACCTGCATTGTTTACAAATATATCGATACCGCCGAAGTTGAGAACAACAGCGTCGATCATGGCCTTAACAGAATCCTCGTCGGATACGTTGGCGGCAACAGCATGACCTGCAATGCCGTATTCGCTTGCGGCCTTCTTAGCGCCTTCGTAGTTCATATCAACGATTGCGAGGTAAGCACCTTCGTCGAACATTGCATCAGCAATACCTTTACCGAATCCCTGAGCGCCGCCGGTAACAACCGCAACCTTGTCGCAAAGACGCTTGGAAGCTCCGGCTGCAAGGCTTACCTTGGAGCGGTAGCTTTCAACTTCCCAGTTGACGATGAAATCGATAAGGAAATCGGGCATTGTCTGAACGCCGCCGAAGCTTTCGGCATAAGCAACAACTTTGAGCGCGTCAAGCATTACTTCCTGAGCGGTGATCGCTTCCTTCATTGTCATACCGCAGCAGTACATACCGAGACCCTCAGCAAAAGCAACCTTGGGCTTGTAGCCGTTGGCAGCAACGAATGCATCAAACAACTCTTTTACTTTGTCGCCATCAGCGTCAGCGGGAATGATAAGCTGCTTTGCCTTTGTGTAAACAATATGGTCGGGGGTAAGGCTCTTGGTAGTGGGATCGTAGGAAAGGATTTCCTTGTTGCAAAGGAATTTTACTGTTGCGGGCTTGTTTTCGCCATAGAGAGCGCGAAGAACGGGCGCTAACGAAACAGCGCGGTCAACGTCAAATTCTGCTTCGGCGAAATCGGGAGATCTCTTAATGTTCTTGTCAAGAGTGTCCATTACGCGGCCGGCAAGAATATCGAGCTCTTCGGTAGTCTCTCCGGCGAAGAATACGCCGTGATTCTGCAAAAAGAGAAGGTATGCGTCTTTGCCGTTCTTTGCCTTGTAATCGTCCATTGCCTTTTTGCAGTCGAGTGCAAGAATATAACCGGGCTTGCAGGCATCTACCCAGATGGCATCGGGGAAGAGACGCATCATAGCATCCTTACCTTCAACCGAGCAGGTAAGACCGTTTACAGATGCGGGATGGACGTGAAGGATATACTGCTGGGGGAAGAGATCGTGAAGAAGAGTCTCAACCGAAGGACGGCGGTTTTCGCCCTTGACGCGGGCATCCATCATATCGGCAAGAACGGCAGCCTCTCTCTCATCCTCATCTGCGGGATAGTTCTTGGTCCACATGAGGGAGAGAAGGGAACGATCCATCTTTACGAAATCGTCGGGTTTGATGGTTGCGAGCGCAGTGCCCGAACCCTT
>JAFXHW010000210.1 GCA_017533545.1 Clostridia bacterium | reverse complement strand
TATCGATCCGCCCTACGAGGCCGCGCTCTGCGCCGATGCGGTCAAGCGCCTCAATGAAAACGACATGATCGCCGACCACGCGATGATCATATGCGAAAGCGGCAGCGACGAATACATCGTGGGCGAGGGTCTTAAAATACTGCGCCACGTCAAGTACGGACGCGCATATGTAACTCTGCTTACAAAGGAGAGCGAAGGAATATGAAGCGAGCACTTGTGCCCGGCAGCTACAATCCGATAACACTCGGTCATCTCGACCTGATCTTGCGCGCCGCCGAGCTGTTTGACGAGGTTTACGCGGTCATTTTCGACAACTGCGATAAAAAATACGCCTATTCGCTTGACGAACGGCTCGAAATGCTCGAAAAATCGGTTTCCCCATACTCCGAAAAGAACGGTCGCGGCAAGATCATCGCCGCATCGTCGAACGGTTTTTTGGCCGACTACGTGCGTGAAAATGGTATCAATGCCGTCGTCAAGGGTGCGCGCGGAACTGTCGATTTCGACTATGAATATTCCCTTTCGATAATCAACCGTTCTTTTGATGCCGATTTTGAGACGATAATTCTGCCCTCAAAATCTGAATATCAGCACATCAGCTCGACCGTTGTGCGCGAGCTTATCAAATACGGCAAGGACGTTCGCGGATACGTGCCCGAAGAGATCGAAGATATGCTCAAATAAAAAATGCGGACATATTACAAGATGTAATGTGTCCGTTTTTTGTTTTGGGTGAGAGGGGAATTGTTATTACAATAACATATTTATCTTGTAAATAGTCGCAATATTGTCTGTATTCAAGAGATAAAATCGACTTGTATTCTTTGATATTCATTATAGCCCCCTCACTATAAGAATCACATTATAATTATAGCACAAATTAACTTTTTCAATATTCATATAATTCTTGGTTACTCTGCAATGAAGAAAAGCTTTCAGCTTTTCTGTTTTATTGCGCTCACCGGCGCGCAGCCTCTTACTTTCTCTTTCTTCAAAGAGAAAGTAACAAAGAGAAGGAAGTCAAGGGTTTTACACCCTTGACCAACCCGTATCGGGGGATGCGAGCTCACGCTCGCAATTCCCCCGAAGCCCCCTCAAGCATAAACAGCCAAATGTTTGCTGTATTTTATATTACAAAAAACAGCAGGGGCAATCCCCTGCTGTGCAAAAGCAGCGAATATCCCACTGCCTAGATTAATCTTCGGGTGTCCGTATAATCAATTACAGATGACAACTATCCGTTATCGCCCCCCCGCAGGGGGGGTTAGTAGCTTGCTATGTCCATGCTCTCGTCGTCTGTTCCCTTTTCGAGGGCGGTGACGCGAATAAAATAACTGTACTCATCGTTAACCTTTATCTTTACCCTGTCGCCCACCTTTTTGCCGAGCAGAGCGCGTCCGAGAGGAGATTCCTTGCTGATGAGATTTTTGGTCACATCATTGCGAAGCGTTGTCACGATGATGATCGTTCTGTCCTCATCGTCCTCCTCGTAATGTATCGTCACGCGGTCGAAAAGACCGACGGTATCCTCGTCGTATTCCACCTTTATGACGACGGCGGTGGATATCATGTTTTTGAGATAGCGTATCCGCGCATAGTTGCGGTTGAGCTCGCGCTTTGCTGTGCGATACTCCTCGTTTTCGCTCAGATCGCCGATCTCGCGCGCCTGCACCATCGTTTCGATCAGCTTGGGCGTGAGATTCTTCATTCGGTGATCGATCTCATCCTTCATCTTTTTTATATCAACTTCGGTAAGCTCGTCGTGCATTTTTTATCTGCCTTTCTCTTTGATAACTACGATTATACCACTCTTTTTCCCCTTTGGCAAGCGATTTTGGGCGAATATTAATTAAATACACTTGAAATTACCCTCTCTTTTATGTAAAATATAATTAAGGAACAAATTTTAAAAAAACGGATCTTTAAAGTGAAAAAAATAAAATCTTTAGCTCTCATTGCCATGATCATCGCCATCATGACGGCGACTGTATCGGGTATATGGGCACACTCATTCGCCGACGTCGACGAATTCGACGTCAGCATCAACACTCTGAGCTCGCTCGGCGTTATCCGCGGAAAAAGAGCAACCGTTTTTTCACCAAACGACAATGTCACGCGCTGGCAAATGGCATTGATGATAACAAAGCTGTCAACGGGCATCACCGATGACGAAATATGGCGCGAAAACTCGGGCGATTTCCCCTTTACCGACGTAAAGGAACACCATTACCGCACCTCCGTCGCCCATGCCGCCGAAAAGGGCATAATAATCGGCACGACGGAAAGGCTGTTCAGCCCCGACCAGTCGATCACGTTGCAGGACGGATACACCATGGCCTGCCGCATACTCGACTACAGCGGTAACAAGATGGATGAGGGTTATCCCGAATCCTATATTAAAAAGGCCGAACAGCTCGGGCTGTCCGCAGGGCTTGAAGG
>JAFXHW010000209.1 GCA_017533545.1 Clostridia bacterium | reverse complement strand
TCCAACACTCCCCGTAAGACCTCCCGTTCTTTGTGCGGGTTGTCCCCACCGCGCATCCTTCTACGCTGTTAAACGTGCGATGAAGGGTAAAAAAGCGGTGTTCTCAGGCGATATAGGATGCTACACTTTGGGAAATGCAATGCCTCTGGATATGGTAGACACGTGTCTCTGCATGGGCGCGGGTGTGACCATAGCGCAGGGACTTGCCCACGTAGAAAGCGATGTGAAGCACTTCGCCTTCATCGGTGATTCGACCTTCTTCCATAGCGGTATTACCGGCATTGTAAACGCAGTTTACAATAATGCCGACGTCAATATAATTATTCTCGATAACTCCACCACCGCGATGACCGGTCATCAGCCTCATCCGGGTACTGGCGTTACCATGATGAAGGAAGAAACCGTTCGTGCATCTATCGAGAATATCTGCCTTTCATTGGGCGTTAAGAGCCTTAATATAGTTGATCCGTTTGATTTTGAAAAATCGGTCGAAACGGTTAAAAATGCAGCTGATGAAGTCGGGGTATCGGTAATAATTTTCCGTTCACCCTGCATAGTTAAAGAAAAATCGACAAAAGCTCCTCTCGCGGTCAACGATAAATGTACCGGATGTCAACGATGCATCCGTGAGATCGGCTGTCCCGCAATGAAGATTGATGATGGCAAGGTGCGCATTGATCCCGTGATCTGCACCGGCTGCTCGCTTTGCACCAATCTCTGCGTCTTTGATGCGATAGGAGGGAAGAACTGATGAAGTGTGAAAATATAATCATCGCGGGCATCGGCGGACAGGGAACCGTTCTTGCCTCCCGACTCATCGCCGCCGCCGCAATGGAAAGCGGACACTTTGTAAGAACCGCCGAAACGATCGGCATGGCGCAAAGAGGAGGATCGGTCACAAGCCACGTCCGCATTGATTCCGAGGACGTCGCATCGATGATCCCCTACGGATCGGCAGACCTGCTTATCGCTTTTGATGCAACCGAAGCGCTCCGCGCATCGGTTTACCTCAAAAAAGACGGACGTGCGCTTATCAACCTGCCCGACGGAAAAGCTCTTCCCGACGGCATCGACTTTGATACCGTTACCGTCGACGCCGAAAAGATCGCCATCGAATGCGGCAGTGCAAAGGCACTCAACGTAGCTCTCATTGGTGCGGCATCGGCAAATTCGATGCTCCCATTTGACAGCGACTTTATGCGCGGGGTTATTGAAAAAAATGTCCCCGCAAAATTTGCAAAACTCAATCTTGCCTGTTTTGACGCAGGATCGAAGCACGTAAAATAAAGAATACATAAATCCACGAAAGGCGTAAAAAACGTTTTTATGAGCGCTATGACTCAAAGCCAGTTCGAGCTCTTTAAAAAGGAGCTTGACTATACATTTGAAAACAGTGAATTTTACCGCAAAAAGTTTGCCGAGGCAGGCATCGAGGCGGGCGATATCAAGACTCCCGAGGACTTTGTAAAGCTCCCCTTTACCGATAAAGGGAATCTTAGAGATGCTTATCCGCTCGGAATTATGGCCGCGCCCGAAGAAAAGGTGGTAAGAATCCATTCTTCGTCAGGAACTACTGGTCTGCCTATCATTATACCCTATACCGCAAACGACGTTTACACTTGGGGCGTAATGTTCAAGCGATGCTATGAATATGCAGGTGTCACCAACCGAGACAGAATACATATTACTCCAGGATACGGACTTTGGACAGCCGGTATCGGTTTTCAGAACGGTGCCGAAATGCTCGGCGCTATGGTAATTCCGATGGGTCCCGGTAATACCGAAAAGCAGCTCAAGATGATGGTAGATATGAAATCCACCGTCCTTACAAGTACTTCGTCCTATGCTCTCCTTCTTGCTGAGCAGATTGAGCTTCGCAATATCAAGGATAAGATTTGCCTTCGCAAGGGTATTATCGGCTCGGAGCGCTGGAGCGACAAGATGCGCCAGAGAATCGCCGACGGACTCGGCATCGAGCTTTACGATATCTATGGACTTACCGAGATATACGGCCCCGGTATATCGATCGATTGCGAGTATCACAACGGTATGCACTACTGGAACGATTACCTCTATTTCGAGATAATCAACCCTACCACTCTTCAGCCCGTTG
The DNA here is from genome assembly GCA_017533545.1 of Clostridia bacterium. The sequence goes on along the minus strand of JAFXHW010000209.1, from coordinate 555 downwards.
AGGACGGCGAGATGGGCGAGCTTGTTATTACAACTCTCACAAAAGAGGGTGCTCCTCTGATTCGCTACCGCACACATGACCTTACACGTATAATCCCCGGCCAGTGTCCGTGCGGAAGTCCTTTCCCACGCCACGACCGCATTCTCGGCCGTACAGACGACATGATCAAGGTAAAGGGTGTAAACATCTATCCCGGTCAGATCGACGATATGCTCAAAACCGTTGCGGGCGTCAGCTCGGAATATCAGGTGTTTGTCGAACACGTTGACGGTAAGGACGAGATGACTTTGAAGTTTGAATGTGAGATCGGCTGCGATAAGCAGAAGGTTGCAGAGGCAGTTGAAGGTGCATTCAAGAGCAAGATAGGTATTAAGATCATTCCCGAACCTCACGATATCGGCGGGCTGCCGAGAAGCGAAAAGAAGAGCGTGCGAATCATCGACACTCGTTATAATTAACTGTAAACTAACGTATGCTATAACTATAATTGTTCATAATTACGTATTGAATTGTGCAAAAATTAGTGTTATAATAGTATACGTTGATGGGGACGTA
>JAFXHW010000208.1 GCA_017533545.1 Clostridia bacterium | reverse complement strand
GTCTATATCACACACCAAAGGATCATATATGAACAAGACCACAAAGGCACTACTTGCCACTTTTATCGGGAACACGATCTTCGGCTTCAGCTTTCTTGCCACGCGCCTTATACTCAGCCGCACTTCGGTTTTCGTATTACTTTCTTCACGCTTTTTACTCGCGTTTCTTATAATGAACGTACTTGTGCTCTTAAAGGTTTTCAAGCTGAGCTTCAAGGGCAAGAACATACCGGCGGTCATCGCGCTCGGAATCGCTCAGCCGATTGCATATTTTATTTGCGAAAGCTACGGCATCAGCCTAACCAACTCCTCGTTTTCGGGCACGCTTATCGCGATGGTGCCGATATTCGCTTTCTTTTTCGCGGCGCTTTTCATCGGCGAGAAATTCAGAGCGTCGCAATTATTCTGGGGACTTTGCTCGGTGCTTGGTGTTATAATAATCTCGGTCGGCGGGGGAGATGACAGTCCTGTGACACCGCTTGGCGTTATTCTGCTTATAGGCGCGGTCGCGTCAGGCGCGATGTTCAACGTACTCAGCAAGATGACATCCAAGGAGTTTTCGCCTTTTGAACGTACCTACGTGATGTTCGGGCTCGCCTCTGTAAGCTTTACACTTTGCGCGCTTTTTGAAACAAAGGGCAGGCTCTTTCCGGTATTAGGCGAGCTTATAGTTGATCCGGTCTTTACTTTGCCGCTTGTATTTCTTGCGTTGTTCTCGTCGGTCGTCGCGTTTACGCTTCTCAATTACGCGACCACCTACATAGCGGTAAGACAGACCTCGATATTTTCGTGCTGGACGACGGTGGTGTCTATCGTAGCCGGAATCGTATTTCTGCACGAGCCATTTGGCGGGATCAAGCAGGTAATCGGCTCGGCGCTGATACTCATCGGCGTATATATGGTCAGCATTGCCGGGGCGAAGAAGGAATAAAAAAACAGACACGGGATCATCCCGTGTCTGTTTGACTTTAGTCTACAATAAACGCGGTAAGCTTGCTAATAAGCTCGTCTGCGTTGTCACCGTGTACGGTGAGTGTGATCGGGTTCGAAAGGTCAAGGCTGAATATACCCATGATCGATTTTGCATCGACTACGTATCTGCCGCCCGAAAGGTCTGCATCTCCGTTATAAAGTGTGACTGCGTTTACGAAGGATTTTACGTCTTCGATTGTAGAAAGCTTGATATTTACGTTTTTCATATTTTTCTCCTTTGTGCTTTGGTATTCGGATAATCTCCTCTTATATTCTACACCAAAAATTCCCGATTGTCAATCAATGCGGCAATAAGTTAAAAGATTGTTCCCAAATTGACGGGAAAACAGTCGAAACATAGCTTAATTTCGGGCATTTTGCCGCACTTTTTACAGCTCGAAAAAATTTTTGATTTTTTTGAAAAAAGATGTTGACAAAACAAATGCGTTGTGTTATAATATACAAGTCGCAGGAAAACCTGTGGCAAATGGGAGCATAGCTCAGCTGGGAGAGCATCTGCCTTACAAGCAGAGGGTCATAGGTTCGAGCCCTATTGTTCCCACCAAATTCGGCCTGGTAGTTCAGTTGGTTAGAACGCTAGCCTGTCACGCTAGAGGTCAGGGGTTCGAGTCCCCTTCAGGTCGCCATATTTGCCTCTGTATCTCAGTTGGTAGAGCAGGGGACTGAAAATCCCCGTGTCGGCGGTTCGATTCCGTCCCTGGGCACCATTGATAAAAAACC
>JAFXHW010000207.1 GCA_017533545.1 Clostridia bacterium | reverse complement strand
TTGGGGTCAGATGTCTATATGTTCAAGCTGATCCTCGGTGTCGATCTTCGGTCGAAAAGCTTTGCGCTTGAGGGGATCGTAAAGGAATTTGCGGCATTTATGAGTTGCGCCGACAACGCCGAATCTGTCGCATACCATCTTTGTGCGGTCGCTCTTGAGGGCGGTTGCGTGCTCGCAGAATTCGCAGCATTGTGTGCATTCGTCTTCATCGGCGCAGGTGTGAGCGATCCTGTCGATGCTGTCACTCTTTTCGACCGATGCGGCAAGGGCAGCGCGGCGCTTGCGTTCGAGATCTTCTTTAAGGATCTCATCCGCACTCTTCTGCGGAATGAAGGAGAGGAAATAAACGATGATGAAAAGCGCAAGAACCGAAAGAGCAAGTATTTCAACTCCCGAATCAATTATCGCGGAAGGAATGAAGCCGAGATTTTTCAGAGAAGGAAAAGCGTCTCCTACAGAAATTACGTGCATATCAAGGCGGAAAAGTTCGTTTGAATGAATATAGTCACCAAACGCCCACGCGCTGTAAGTAATAAATGCGTTAAGGAAGAATGCGATTATGGAAGCTACTGTATTGACGATCGCTCCGCGTCTTTTAAGAATACCTGCACCACATATAAGAGCGATGAAATTCAGGCTGATGATTCCAAAAGCTATTGCCGCAAGAGTGCCGATGCCGGGATATGTGCGAAGGCAAGGGATCACCGTGGACACGAGCCCTCCCGTGTCATCGCATACGACGACGGCAAGAGCAACGTAGATCGGCACGATAATGAAAAATGCGATCAGCCTTCGAGCGGCATTTGCACGGCGCAAGCAGACAAAAGTTGCTATCGCGGCAAGTGCGGGAAAGAAAATGGCGAAAACGAGCGTCCATAATGGATAGCTCATCATTGAAGCTAAACTGAAACTCATAATATATCTCCGTGGCGTTTTTTGTCGTTATTATACTTATTATATCAAATCTTGCGCTTTCTGTCAAGAAGTTTGACCAAAGCGAGCACAAAAATAATATTTACCGCCACGGTGAAGGTCTGCGGATAAGAAATGACGGATGAAAAAGCGTCTTCGGCGACATTGATTTTTTCTGTGAACGACGGAATTAAGTATGTAAAAATAGCAGTAACAGAGGCACAAATAATCGAGCAAAAGGCTTTGGATCTAATATACGGAATAAGCGAAAGCGCCACGCCATCGGTGCGAGTGAGCGAACAGATCTGCAAGAATACCGAAAGCCCCGATCAACCGCACGCCGCGGCGGCAAGGACGAGGGCAAGACGGGGCTGATCGATCGACGTGCAAGCCGCGCAACCCGATGTAAGCTCGAAAAATGAAAACAGCAACGCACGCAAGGGGGAGCTTGAAGCCGCTCCGAAAAGTGATGATATACAACCGACAAAGCAGGTGAAAAAGGTCACAAATGCGCAAACGGAGATCACGGAAGACGCGGCGGAAACAACAGATGAGGAAAACAGTGAAAGAGCTTTTTCATTGCTTAAATCGGATTTGGATACTTTGATATTATCCGATTTTCTGCCCTTGCGGCGGAACAGTATTCCGTAAAGCAGACCCGAGAAAAGTACGGTGCAGTAAAGCAGTATTCCGACGTCCCTGCTTCCGAACATCCCTTCGCCGACGGCAAAGATCACAAAAGGAGCCGATGGAAAGTTGCAAAACGAAAGCAGATGCTCGCAGTCCTTCTTGCTAATATCTCCGCGCGAGTAAAGCGATGCCGCCGCCTTTGCTCCAACCGGAAAGCCGCAGACGATCCCGAGTAACAGCGCCGAGGCACATTCTCCCGAAACGCCGAAAAGTGCCTCCATAGGCCTCCCGATAAG
>JAFXHW010000206.1 GCA_017533545.1 Clostridia bacterium | reverse complement strand
GTGCTCGGCGAGCTCGTTCCCAAGCGCATCGCAATGAAGCATCCGGAGAAGCTGGCACGCGCATTTTGCGGCGTTATCAACGGTATTGCCGCAATACTCAAGCCCGTAGTATGGTTTATGGCAGTATCCACCTCTGCCGTGCTTAGGATATTCGGCATCAACTCGCAGGACAACGAAGAGGACGTGTCGGAGGACGATATCCGCCTTCTCATTGACATTGGCGAGGAGAAAGGCACTATCGAGGCGGATGAAAAGGAGATGATCGAAAACATCTTCGATTTCACCAACAGCACCGCGGGCGATATCATGATCCACCGCACCTCAATGACCGTCATCTGGGCGGACAGCACTCCCGAGGAGATCACAAAGATCATCCGCGAGAGCGGCTTTTCCCGACTCCCCGTATGCGGCGAGGACACCGATGACATTCTCGGTATCCTTCTTGCACGCGAATTTCTGCTTAACGAAAGGGCAGAAAAGCCCAAGCCCTTAAACGAGCTTTACACACCCGCATATTTCGTTCCCGAAACAGTTAACGCAAACGTGCTGCTTCGCGATTTGCAGTCGAAAAAGATTCATATGGCCATCGTACTCGACGAGTTTGGCGGCACTGCGGGCATAATCACCCTTGAGGACCTGCTTGAGGAGATCGTCGGAAACATTTACGACGAACTTGATACCGAGGCAGATCCCACCATCACAAAACTCAGCGACGATACATGGCGAATCCCCGGCGAGACCCAGCTCGACGACGTCGAAAAGGAGCTCGATATCGAGCTTGACGGCGAGACAGAGAGCCTTGATACCTTTGCCGGATTCGTGCTCAGCCAGCTCTCGGCCATTCCTGAGGACGGCGAGGGACCCGAGCTTGAGGTCCCGGGTCTGAAAATAAAGGTGGAAAAGGTCAGCGAGCACCGAATCGAATCGGCTGTTGTAACGGTAATTCCCAAATCCGATGAGGAAGACGAGGAAAAAGAAGAGGACTGATCTTTTGATCGGTCGGCAAAACAGATAAATAGGGTCGTGTAGGTAATTGCGCGTTCTTTATTTTATAGATTTTCAAAATTCATATTCATCAGGAGAAAAGAACATGAATGAAATTAAACTTTGTCCTACAGTAAAAAATTTAGTTCCCGGCGAAGGCAGATACCTCTTTACCGGCGCAAAGGTTGAAAAAGAGTGCTGCGTTCCCAAGCTCAAGGCAATGCTTTCCGACATCACCCGTGCAACCGGTGTCGAACTCAATTTCGGAGAGGGCGTTGTATGCGAGCTTTACGAAAATGAAGAATACGATTTTACTATCGATATAACTCCCGACAGCGCAAAGGTACAGTATACAAAGGGCAACATTTGTGACGCTATGTCCGTTATCATGCAGATGTGCATCGTTGAGGACGGCAAGCTCTACCTGCCCTGCTGCCATATCGACGATAAGGCAGACCTCGAGCACCGCGGTCTTATGGTTGACCTGGCCCGTACATGGCATCCCTTCGAATACCTCCTTTCCTACGTTGACCTCTGCCGCTACTACCGCGCTTCCGTTCTCCATCTCCATTTCATGGATTCGGAAAGCTTTACTCTTCCCCTCGAGTGCTTCCCCAAGCTTCCTTCTCCCGACCGTCACTATACCCGCGAGCAGATAGACTATCTCGTACAGTATGCGCATGACCGTCAGATCGAGATCATGCCCGAGATCGAAACCCCCGGCCACTCCTGGCAGTTCATCGCGCGCTATCCCGAGATCTTCGGTACAGCAGGTATTCTCGGATTTGAAGAATGCGTTTTCGAAGCGCTTGACAAGATCATCGCCGAAATCTGCGAGATGTTCCCCCACTCTCCCAAGATCCACGTCGGCGGCGACGAGGCTATGATCGAATATTGGCTCAGCGTTGACAAATACGTCGAATATGCAAAGTCGCTCGACCTTATCAAGGGCGAGGGCCGCATGGACGCCGAGCGTATGTACGCTACCTTCCTCAAAAAGATGACCGACATCGTAAACAAGTACGGCCGTACCTGCGTTATGTGGGAGGGCTTTGCCAAGGAAGTTAACTACATCTGTCCTCCTTCCGACAAGCTCATAGTTATCAGCTGGGAAAACTTCTTCCAGCTCACTCCTTCTCTCGTTAAAGAGGGTTATCAGCTCATCAACTGCTCCTGGACTCCCATGTACATCGTTTACCCCAACATCTACTGGTCCCAGGAAGAGGTATACAACTGGAACACCCGCCGCTTCAGACCCTGGCATCCCGATTCTCCCTTCTATCGCTGCCAGCTCGAGATCCCGCCCTACGAAAAGATGCTCGGCGGTCAGGTGCTGGCATGGGGTGACGGACTTCAGCCCGACAAGCAGAGCCTTGATACCGAGCGCCGCTTGATCGAAGATCACGTTGCCGCAATGAGCCAGAATACCCGTCACGATTTCAACAAGCTCGACTATGCGACCTTCTCCGACTGCTACAAGGCTGTAAGCGAACGTCTGCTTAACATGATCGAAAAAGAATGACATTTGAAATATTCAAAGGAGCGCCCGATAGCGATATCGGGCGCTTTGATAAAGAAATGCGCTTTTATCGCGCTCTCGAAGAGCTGTCTGTCCCGTTTTCGCGCATCGACCACTCTGCGGCATTCACGATGGAAGAATGCTACGAAGCCGACAGCGCATTCGGTGTGATGGCCTGCAAAAATCTTTTTTTGTGCAACCGTCAGCAGACTGTGTTTTACCTTTTGCTCATGCCCGGGGACAAGCCCTTTAAGACAAAGGAGCTTTCGGCGCAGATCAACACCTCGCGGCTGTCCTTTGCTTCGCCCGAGCATATGGAAAAGTATCTTGACATCTCCCCCGGAGCGGTAAGCGCCGCGGGACTTATGAACGACACCTCCCTTGAAGTAAATCTGCTCGTCGACGAGGATCTGCTCAAAAGCGAGAATATCGTTATCCACCCATGCGTAAATACGTCGAGCGTAATGCTCAAGACCGCCGACCTTTTCGAAAAGTTCGTGCCATATACGAAACACAAGGTGAAAACGGTAAGTCTTATCGGCGAATGATATTTCCAAATGGTAAATATCATCCGTTTTTATTGACAACGCATGTCAAAGCAAGTATAATACTTTCGGCAATTATTATATCCAAGGAGCTTTTTATGAAAAACCTTACCCGCGTCATCTCACTTTTCTGTGTTATGGCAATGATCGTCACTGCCTTTGCTATCCCCCAGAAGGCAAATGCGGCATCTGTCGTTGAAGATCTTTCAACTCTGACATTTTTAGGTGCGCCTTTGTCCGATTACACCGTTGTGCTCGGCTCTGACGCTACAACAGGAATCAAAAATACCCTCAACTATTTTATTGACTATGTAAAAGAAGCTACCGGCGCAGAGCTGAAGATAGCTAATGAGGGAGAAGTCAACAAACACGAGATCTGCATCGGCAAGACCGACCGAGAAACCGAAAAGGTCACCGCCGCACGCGATTCTCTTACCTACAACGGCATTGCAATCGTCGCTGACGGAAATAAGATATTCCTTACCGGCGCCGATCAGCTCGGAGTAATATATTCGATGTATCAGTTCCTCGAGGACTATCTCGGATTCCGCTTCTACTCGATCGATTATCACGTAGCCAAGCTCAAATACGTCAAGGAATTCCCCGCAGACCTTAATTACACATACTCTCCCGTATTTGAAGGCCGCGATACTACATATATCAACGTATATCCCGTCAACGGTATGAAAACCGAGCAGCCCGATCTTGAATTTTCCAATTCGCTCAAGATCAACGGTGATTTTGCGAGAAGAGTTCAGCACTCGGGTGCCGAGAATTTCGGCGGAGGCAATTACTTTGCCGGCGATGCCACTCATGACGGATTTGTTCACACCATCGGTATTCTTTCCCAAACGAACGGTGGCCAGCCCTGCCTTACCGACGAGAATGTGTACCAGACCGTTTTGGCAAACGTCCGCAAGAGGCTCGATGCCAACCCCGATGTTAAGGTGGTAGACGTTTCGCAAAACGATAACTGGGAGTATTGCAAGTGCGAAAACTGTGCGGCGATCGACATGGCCGAGTCTCCCGACGGTGTTTCTCCCAACCCCATGGGAAGCCTGCTTACCTTTGTTAACCGTATAGCAAGGGATATCAAAAACGATTATCCCGACGTTTACGTTTCCACCCTCGCATACGCTTATTCCCGCATTCCTCCCAAGAATATCGTTCCCGAAGAGAACGTTATGATCCGCCTTTGCAACATCGAATGCTGCTTTGCACACGCACTTTCCGATGAAAGCTGTGCATACAGCGATGGCGTAAATGCACAGTTCATGGAAAACATCAAAACCTGGTCTGAGATAAGCACCAAACTCTACGTTTGGGACTACACAACAAACTACAGAGCATATGTTCATACCTTCGCCAATTTCGATGCCCTTTGGGACAATATTCAGACCTTTAAGAATAACAAGGTGATTTACGTCTTCGAGCAGGGCAACGGCGAAGCTCCCAACGTCGAGTTCGTTAAGATGAGAACTTACCTTCTTTCAAAGCTCATGTGGAATCCCGACATTACCGAGGACGAATATTGGCAGATGCTCGACGAATTCCTTCAGGATTTCTACGGTCCGGGATGGAGATATATCCGCAAATATATCGATCTTACAACCGAGTCGGCGCAGAAATATCACATGGGTATCTATGCCGCACCCGCTTCATATATAAGAACTCCCGAAAACACCCCTGAATCGAACAAAGAATTTTATTCGATGCTCTGCAATCTTTGGAATAAGGCATACAACCGCGCCGATAACGATGCTCATCGTACACACGTACGTCAGAGCCGTACTCAGGCCGAGTTCCTCTATCTTGAGCATTTCTATGATGCCGCAACGGATATGGAACGTGCGGATGAGCTCTATTGCGATCTTATCGGCATGAAAGCCACTGTTTTGCGCGAAGGGTACAGAAACCTCTTCCCGAGAAGATGGAAATTCGTTTTGGGACCTGCACATTGGTGGTCCCGCTGATTTGACAGGTTGATCCGTAATTAAATGCAAAAAAGCAGATCAAATGTAAAATATCATCTGTTTTTATTGACATGACAAATCAAATCCCATATAATGTTAAGCACACATAATTCCCATTGAATAGAAGGAGTCTGTTATGAAAATCACTTCCCGTATACTCGCACTTTTCTGTGTGATGGCGATGGTTGTTACCGGCTTTGCTATTCCTCAAAAGGCCAACGCTTTTGAGCCTGCTGTCATTGCCGAAGACCTTTCGTCGCTCACCTTTCTCGGTGCGCCTTTAGGCGAATACACCGTGGTTTTGGGTTCCGATGCTACTGTAGGTATCAAAAACACAGTAGACTATTTTATCAGATACATTAAAGAAGCTACCGGCGCCGAGCTTTCGATCGCCGGCGAGGGCGAGGTAAACGAATACGAGATCTGCATCGGTAAGACCGACCGTGAGACCGAAAAGGTTACCGCCGCACGCGAAGGACTTTCGAGAAACGGCGTTGCCATCGTTGCTGACGGAACAAAGATCTTCCTCACCGGTTACGGCGAGCAGGGCGTAATATATTCGATGTATCAGTTCCTCGAGGACTACCTTGGTTTCCGCTTCTATGCCAACGATTATCATGTCGCAAAGCTCGAATATGCAAAGGAATTCCCCGCAGACCTTTGCTATACATATTCTCCCGTTTTCATCGGCCGCGATATGGACTGGATTGACGTTACCGCAGGCTACGGCAAGACAAGATACAGCGATCTTGAGTACACCAACGCTCTCCGCCTCAACGGCTACTGGGCGAGATACGGCGGCGATTATGCTTCCTTCGGCGGCGATCTTGTGGGATGCGTAGGCCACGGTATGGCAAATCTTACCGGAACTTCGGCTTCTTCTCAGCCCTGCCTTTCCGATGAAAATATCTATCAGACCGCTCTTGCCAACATCCGCAAGCAGCTTGCTGCAAATCCTAACGCAATAATCAGCGTTGAGCAGAATGATAACAACGAATTCTGCAAGTGCGAAAAGTGTGCCGCAATTGACATGGCTCACTCCTACGACGGAGAAAATCTCTATCCCGCAGCATCTCTTATTACCTTCGTAAACCGTCTTGCAAGAGAGATCAAGGATGAATATCCGAACGCATACCTCTGCACCCTCGCATACGGATATTCCAAGGCGGCTCCCAAGGATATTACCGTTGAGGATAACGTAATCATCCGCCTTTGCAATATCGAGTGCTGCTTTGCACATCCCCTTGATGACGAGAACTGCACATATAACGACACCGCCAATTCCGCATATATGGAAAACATCGGCAGATGGTCTGATATTGCAAAGAATCTCTACATCTGGGATTACACAACAAACTTCAACAGATACGCTGCCCCCTTCCCGAACTTTGAGGTTCTTTGGGAAAACATTCAGACTTACCGCGATCACGGTGCAATCGCAGTATTCGAAGAGGGAAATCGCGACTCGCAGAATACCGAATTCTCCGATATGCGCGCATACCTTCTTTCAAAGCTCATGTGGAATCCCAACATGACCAAGGACGAATACAATCATATGATGGAAGAGTACCTGCGTGACTACTACGGAGCAGGCTGGAAATACATCAAGAGATTTATCGATCTTACTACCAAGGATGCGCAGAAGTATCACGTCGGCATATATTCCGAGCCCCAGGACTACATCAGAACTCTTGCCAATACCGATGCTTCCAACAAGGAATACTACGAATCGCTCATTAACCTCTTCAACAAGGCATATAACCGAGCCGAAAGCGACGAGCAGCGCCGCCATGTACGTCATGCACGCACACAGATGGAATATATCTATCTCGAAAGATTCTACAATCCCGAAACTGACGTTGAACGCGCAGACGAGCTCTATTGTGACTTTATGGACATGAATGCCTACTGCATCAAAGAACATTACCATAATCTTTTCCCGAGAAGATGGAAGTTTATCCAGGGTCCGGACTATTGGTGGAAACATTGATCATAGGTATAATAAAAATAACGAGCCTGTTTTTTCGGGCTCGTTATTTTTTTGTTGACATCGACAAATGGATATGATATACTGTATGGGCAAAAGTATATAATTAAAAAAGGAGATAACCATGATGAAAACCACGCGGTTGATTGCATTGATTTGTATTGTTGCCATGCTGTTGACATCATCTG
>JAFXHW010000205.1 GCA_017533545.1 Clostridia bacterium | reverse complement strand
TGCTTACAAAATCCCCGTTTTGTATAATATTGGCGCTTTTTTCGCGGGAAATGCGAAAAAAACGGTTAAAAGTCCAAAATTAAACAAAACGGAAGCATTTTGTATAATTGTCTATCTGCCCCTGCAGGCGCACTCCGCGCTCAGAGCATCAAATAAGCTTTAGTTTAAACAGGAGAGTATTCCCCTTTCGTCTAACATAAGCAAAACAAATATAACACAAATTAATTTTTTTGTCAATGGCGCAGTTTGAAGCTATCCCCCGAGACAGCCTCGGCCAATGTTCAGCGGTTAACGGCTCGTTCAGTTCCGCTTGCCTCGCCATTGCCTCCCATTATAACGGCGCCACAAAGAACGCCGAAAACCAAAGATGTCAACAAACTGCATGTAAACTTTGCCGCAGACACGCGGGGCGGCAAACTTTACATTCGTTTATTGACTTGGGTTCGGCGCCGTTCTGAATGGGGCAAAAAAGCGAGGTAAGAAAAATGTATCTTCAGACAGCATTAAGTAAAATTCAAGAAAAGCACGGGGAAAAAACAGAAGCCTATGTAAAGTTCTACAAGCTCCCGCCGGAGATCCCAATGACGACCGGCCGGTGATCTCCGTCTCGATCAGACGGTCTCAGAGCTATACCGAGATTTTTACACAACATACTGCTTGAGGGATGGCGCAAGGATCCCTCTTAACCTCAAAACCTACCGTCTGAGCGAGCCGATGAGATCACCGGCCGGCACGTGCACGATGTACCGCGTATATCAGGAGGATTTCGACGGCTTCCATCAGATAGCCCTCGTAACAGTATTCAACGAAGTTGAATACGAGGACTATCGATGGAAAGACGCCGAAATGAGAGAAAATAGCAAAAACACACACAATAAGCCCTGGTGGCTTTGGAAGGATCTCTGATCAGAGATCCTTTTTTGCTTGCAACCTGGCAACGATCAAGTCAACGAGCTCCTCCACCTGGCACCAGAGCACCGGTGCATCCGGATCAGCGCCGCTGTATACGTCTGAATAGGCATATATCGCCGTAACGGCGCTGTCCGAATGCTGCAGCGCTCTTTGTGCCGCGAGCATTCCCTGTTCGTGACGTATTCGCACCGCAAAGCATTTGCGGAGCGAATGAGGGCTGACGCCCTTTAAATCGATTTTTGCGGCGTTTGCTGCTGTTTTTATCCAATTCCAGGCGCTTTGACGCGTAATATGACCGCATTTCGAAGTAGACGGCCACAAAAAGCCCTTTCGGCCTTTGCGAAGATCGAGCAGTTTTTTCGCGACTGAGCCGTAAACGGTAGCACTTCCCTTCTTGTCGGTTTTCTCAGCAGTGTACCTGATCTCAACCGCCTCAGGGGCGACCTGCTTCAGATCCCGCGCGCGGATCTTCAGAACGTCACCGATCCGCATACCGGACTGGATGGCGACCTCGAAAACGAGGCGCCGATCCGCGTCCATATGCGCAAAAAGGAGGGTTACCTCGCGCTCGCTCAGATAGCGCGCTTTCACCGCGCACCTTGACAAACCCAAAGTGTCAAAATATCACATCCTTTCTGCGGGAAGTGTATCAAAAAAGGGGGCATAATGCCCCCTTTTTAACTCGGTCTTATTTCGCTGAGCAAAGCCTCAGCTATGCGGATAAGATTCCCCGCATTCTGTGCGTGGATCTTCGCTTGTTCGCCCAAGGCCTCCGCGAGCATACAGCTTCTCTCGGCCTCCTTCAAGGTTTTGTTGAGCCTTATAATATCAGAGTAATCCATTAAAAAACCTCGTCATTAAAATCGACGTCAGCTGATGAAATCCTGCAGACGTTCGCAAAAATTGTGTCGGTATCAACGTCGATACCGTACTGTTCGGAGATGATCGCGCAAGCTCGCTCTATCGCCTCCTCGGGATCAGACGCGAAGCACGCAATTGTGACCCGACCGATAACGACCTTAAAAAGCCCGCTTTTCATACAAAGTACACCTCCTTATAACGGAGATTCTGTGTAACTTCGACCTCTTTTGTATGTGTCGGTACGCTTCCCGGTAAAAGGAGCTCCGCGGGGTCGTCGGCATACCTGCAAAGTGGCACCCTGAGGTCGCCACCGTGCAGGTAATATCTGCCGCCGATGCGAGCTCCCATCTGCTTACCCATATACTTGAAAATATACTTTGCGACCTTGTCGGCGGAAGATTCTCCCGTGATGATCTTCGCCGTTGTGAAGCCGCCTTTGAAATCGGCGATGTTGTATACCTGCTGTCCCTTGTGGTACATAAGGCGCCCGCTATCGGGATAGCGCGCCTTGTTGAGTTTCAAGGCTGCCGAGTTCATCACCGAATGAAAGTGGATGCTTTTTCCATCCTTGTGATACTCAGGTACAAGTATGTACCTGAGATAATGACGCTGCACGCGGTTTGAAAGCCAACCTCTTATAGCCTTGTACGCCTCAGTCCACGAGCTTCGCTCTACAGCGTCGGGCGATAAGGTCAACGTAGCGAATACATCAAGTTCGGGATTACAAACGATGTAGTCGAAACAGGCAATCTTCGCACGCCTGACGGCGCGAAGTTTGTCTGAAAAGGAGTCCTTTTCAGCTTCATCAAGAACGATGTCGCTACCATCATCGGACGAAGCAATCTTACTTTTTTGCGGGAGCTCCCACCCTTCAGGCTTGAATCGCGGTTGGCTAAACTCTTGTATAGATAAAAGCTTTGTTTCCCCTTCGGGGGTAACTGCATACTTTGCCTTGCACCTTGTATACAAGAGGTTTTCGGAGACCCCGAAAAGAGGGGAATCCGAAAGAGATTTCACACTTTGAGAAATCATAAAATGATGTCATACTGTCCCATATATGAACTATCATAGAGTTTTGTGCAGACTCAGAGAAAGGCCCCCTTGCGGGGGCGGCAGAGAAAGGAGACGATCTCTGCCGCAGCTGATGCAACGTGCACACAGTATATAACCGAAAAGCACCAGCATATGC
>JAFXHW010000204.1 GCA_017533545.1 Clostridia bacterium | reverse complement strand
GCGAGGAATTGGTTTCCTTGCGGAGATAAGAAGCGATAAGTGTATCGTAAGATGAGGTGTGCTCGAATACCTTATATGCGAGTTTGAGCTTAGTGTCGCGGTCAACTTCGCCGTTTGCCTTGAGCTGATCGATTACGGTAACGTAGTCGGCAGGGTCAACAATAACAGCAACGTCCTGCCAGTTCTTTGCGGCTGCACGGATCATAGTAGGTCCGCCGATGTCGATGTTCTCGATTACCTCTTCGCGCTCAACTCCCTCTTTGAGAACGGTCTGCTTGAAGGGATAAAGGTTGATCGCAACGATATCGATGGGAGTAACGCCCAGCTTTTCGAGCTGTTCCATATGCTCGGCGTTGTCACGCATTGCGAGAATGCCTGCATGGATCATGGGGTGAAGAGTCTTTACGCGTCCGTCGAGGCATTCGGGGAAGCCTGTGATGTCAGAAACGCCGGTAACGGCAATTCCGGCCTCGGTAAGTACCTTTGCAGTGCCGCCGGTGGAAAGGATCTCGTATCCGAGAGCATCAAGCTCACGCGCGAAATCGACAACACCTGTTTTGTCGGAAAGACTGATTATCGCTCTTTTTTTCATGTCGTTGTCCTCTTTATTTCAATATATTTTTTTGTGAATTAAAAAATGCCGACAGTCGGGGCAAAATCGCCCAGACGGTCGGCTTTCATCGGTCATACTTCATGTGGTTGATTCCACTTCCGTCAGTTATATGACGCCCTTTATTATAAATCCTTTTTCTCGGGCTGTCAAGTTCAAAAGGCAGAAGTTTTGACACATTTCACACATTTTTTACTTTTTACAAATGTGCATTTTTCTTTTTGCCGACCGGATTTTTTGATAAAAAAGCTATTATTTGATGTGTACAATCTTGCCGTCTACGTTGAGTCTGTCCTGGCAGAAAAGGGATACTGCCTCAGGCAGAATGATCCATTCGGCCTTTTCCATAACGCGGCGCTGCAGGATTTCGGGGCTGTCGCCCTCCATAACCTCTACAGCCTTTTGCAGAATGATTGGGCCGCCGTCGGTGACGGTGGTTACGAAATGTACGGTTGCACCCGTCAGCTTAACGCCAGATGCGAGTACTGCCTCGTGGGTGTGAAGGCCGTAAAATCCGTCGCCGCAGAAGGAGGGGATAAGCGCGGGATGGACGTTCATTATGCGGTTTTCGTATCCGCGAATGAACTCGTCGGTGAGTATGTAGTTGAATCCGGCAAGCACAACGAGATCTATACTATAGCTCTCGAACACTTCGGCGATCGCGCTCGAATAAGCCCTTCTGGTCTTGTATTCGCTTCGCTCAAGCACCTTAGTTTCAATGCCGTTATCCTTGGCCCGTGTGAGCGCGTATGCCTCAGCAGACGACGAAAGTACGAGAGCGATCTCGCCGTTTACTATCTTTCCGCTTTTTTGACCATCGATAAGTGCCTGTAAATTTGTTCCGCCGCCCGAAACCAAAACTGCAATTTTTTTCATGAAATCCTCATTTTTACTTTTTACTATGTAGAATATTTTCGTCAAATGTCATTTTCAGCCGAGAAGACCGAGGGAATATTTCCAAAGAAGTATTCGTCTTACCGATTCGTCGATTCGCTCTTCGGTCAGTCTGCCGTTTATAACCGAGCGGAGCACCGCATCGTACTGTATTTCGTAGTCGGTGCAGCAGAGCATATCGTTGCCTGCTTCTATTGCGACAACAGCCGCCGTGGCGGCATCGGTATATCGGGTTACGGCGCTCATGCCGAGGTCATCGGTAGTGATGACGCCGTTGTATCCGAGATCGTTGCGGATTATATCGTGCACCGCCTTGGAAAGGGATGCGGGCATCAGCGAATCAACCGAGCCCATGATGTTATGCGACACCATAAGGCAGCCGGCACCGGCCTCAAATCCGGCGATAAAGGGAAGAAAATCCTTGGTTAAGAATTCGCTGTAGGGACGGTTGTCGGTCGTGATCTCGATGTGGCTGTCGCCGGCGGATCCGTATCCCGGGAAGTGCTTGAGAGAGCAGCCAACGCCCTTTTCATTCATTATTTTTACTACAGTGCTGACAAATTCCGAGGTGATCTCGGCATTCTGTCCGAGAGAACGCTGATACATGAACTGTCCGCGCTCGGTTGTGATATCGCACACCGGACCGAGGTTGCAGTTTAAGCCGAGCGAAAGAAGCAGATCGCACTTTTCAATGGTATCGGCTATAATGCTCTCCATTCCGCCCTGATTGTATAGCTCACGCGGGGAGAGGAACTTCGACGAGCGGAAAGCCTTGTATCGGCTGATTCGGGTAACAGTGCCGCCCTCCTCATCCACCGATATAATCACAGGGATCTTCGATACGTCCTGGTATGCCTTGGTTTCGGCTCTTACATCGCCCACCTTTTTGTTGGCAAAATTATTTGCAAACATCACGATACCGCCGAACTGATACTTTTCGAGCATCTCAGCGCCGCCGTTTACGGGACAGCGTACCAAAAAGAGCTGCGCCACCTTTTCCTCGAGAGTCATGTTTGCCATAATGGCGTCAACCGTCAATTCCGATTCGGGAATCGGCTCGGCCACCGTATCAAGCACCGCTGCTGTGCCGTCGGTTACGGCGGTATCGGCAAGCTCGCTCGGATAAGGCGTATTTTCCGATGCGCAGGCAACGAGAGAAAATACTGTCGCCAAAACAATCAGCAAAAGTAAAATTCTTTTCATATTAATTTTCCAATCCAAATATTTCTTCATCATTACGGGCAGTTCTTCCCTGAAAGGAAGTCCCTCCTATTTTGAATATCCTTTTTTCGGATCATACTGCTATTTTAGCATAAAAAGCTTACTTTGTAAAGGTTTTTTGCGAAAATGGGGGACTTTGGAAACCCTTTTCGGGGTGTTTCGACCGGATTTTTGGCATATATTGACAAAAATCAAGAGTGAGAACGCTGTTTTAACCATTTCATCCTCACCCTTTTTTCTTAAAAACTGACTTTTCAGGCTATATAGTTTATTCCGACAAGTATCTTTTCCAGCTTATTAAGCGCCTTATCTCTTTCCGAATAATATATATTCGGCTCGACGCGAAGACGCTCGGATATCTCGTCGATACTCTCGCCGTCCTTTCGGTAAATTATGCCCTGCCTGATTAGATCAAGCTGGAAATCGCTGAGGACAGTCAGTGCATTTTCGATGGTTTTAATTCGCTTTTTTACGATCTCGCGCTGTTCAATTCTGCTTTGCAGCAGCTCCATGGGATTGTAGTTTTTCTCCCCCGCTCCTATGGCACGGTCAATATTATCGTTATACCGCATGATATTTTCCTCATGCGACCTTCTTTTAATTATCTTGTTTTCGAGCTCCAGCTTTATTCTGAACACCTCTCCCGTCATTCGAGGCG
>JAFXHW010000203.1 GCA_017533545.1 Clostridia bacterium | reverse complement strand
GGTAACGTGGGTCAGAGGTGTATGCATTGTCCAAATGGGGCTGGATTCTTTTATCAGCTCATGCCACTGCGCTACCGTGCCGGCATACTTAAATTCGGTCACAGAGTCGCATCCAAATGATCCATACATCTTTTTAAGTGTTGACGGAAGTGATACGCTCACAAGATCTTGGTTGCTCGCAAAAGCACTGCTTCCAAGCTCGACTACACCCACGGGAATAACCACGGAAGTAAGACCGGGCTTATTATAAAACGCAAGAGGACCGATTTCCACAATGCTGCCGTCATTGGGAATAACGCTGTCTGCAAAACCGCAAACAAGTCGCTTATCCGCAATTCTGATAAGGCAGTTGCCCTTTTCGGTAAAATACTGATTTTCAGGATCGACCGTGATCTTCGAGAAGTTTCGTCCGCGCTCTTCGTTGAAGAAAATGGGACTATATATCTCGGTAACACCCGCGCCGATATGGAGAGTTTCCATATAATCGCACTGATTGATAACACCGGCATCTACGTATTCAATGCTGTCGGGAATCACTACGTGCTTGATTTCCGGGAACGTGAAGTGATCGGGCGTTATAGTTTCCCATCTTTCTTCATCCAGCCAGACGATCTGATGTTGCAGGCTTTCGATAAATATCATCTTTGTAACAGGCAGGCCCTCGTAAACCGAAGCTACGCGGGCAATTTCGTCCTTACATTCGCCCCAACCGATCATAGAAGCGGTAACGCCGTCCTCGTTGATCATATAGCGAATACCTTCGCTGCCGTGATCATTGAGCGGCTCTGTTTCAAGCACCTGAGATTCCGACTCATTGGAAACGTCGATCTCAGTGTTGCCCGATCCCGCATTGCCGCCTATGGCAACGCCGAGCATAGGCAGAACGTAATTGACCATCGGAATTGCCGCTCCGAGAAGCAGCGCGCAAGCGGCGATCAGCGCGATCTGACGCACTCCCGAAAAGTGCTTTTTCGGCGCAGAGTTGCTCTTCGGCGCGATCGCTTCGGGTCTGACTCGAGATAAAGTATCCGAGACAAGTCCCTCGTCGATATATTCAAGTGCCTCGAGCAGACGCTTTTTGTCATTAAAATTTTGGCTCATACCGTAATTCCCTCCTTTTTTAGCTCCGCGGCGATCTTCGTCCGCGTTCTGTGCAGTGAAACCTTTATCTTGCTCTCGCCGAATCCCGTCTGCGCCGATATCTGCGCGAGGCTAAGACCCATCCAATATCGCGAAATAAAGATGTCCTTGTTCGTTCTTCCGACCCTCTCAAGCACACGGTTTATGATCTCGCCCGCGCGGCGAGCCTCAAAGCCCGAAGCGAGATCGGTGCCGTCCTCAACGAGAGTGAGAAATTCCTCGCCCACTATCGCAACTCCGCCTCCGCGCTTCCAAGCGTTCTCGTATCTGGAGATCTCTCGGGCGCGGTTGCGCACGGCTTTGCAGGTGTATGCGCGAAGATCATTCGGTCTCTCGGGCGGGATCGCGTTCCAGAGCGCGAGCATCACATCGCTGACGCACTCCTCGGCATCCTCGCGTAGCAAAAGGATATTCGAGGCAATGCTGAGACAAAGCGCGCCGTACTTTTTCTCGGTCTCCGCGATCGCGTTCTCATCCCGAGCAAAGAACAATTCGATTATTTTTTCATCCTTCATCCGAGCACTCCTTTCGATTTGTCCTTTCACTAAACAAGAGATGTTTTCCGCCGCCGAGGTTACACCTGTTTTTGAATTTTCCGAAGATTTGTCGACCTGCACAAACAAGAAGGGAGATTTTTGTGCAGGTTGACGTGTTTATTGTATCATATTGACAGCAATTAGTCAAGCATAATAAAAAATCCAACGAAAAAAGGCTGCCGAAGCAGCCTTTTTTCGTTTTATTCGGGATCGAATTGCGGCTGAGGTGTATCGGGGAATCTTGCCTTCCAACACTCCTCATACTCGGGCAGGAAAAGCCAGTTGTAATTTCCTTGCTTCCCCGCATCCGAAAGCGAGTTTCCGTCGGCACAGATCACGGGAATCGACAAGGATGCGTTACTGATCGATGTCTTAATTACAGCCGCCCACTGTTCAACGCTTCCCTTATAAGATATGGTGGGGCAATACATCCTGTGGAAAACGTGCTGATCGAATGCCTTCAGATTTGTGCCGAGCTCAAGCGAAACAAGCTTCTTGCAACCATCGAATGCATTCGCTTCAACAACCTCAAGGCTGTCGGGTAAAGTAACGCTCTCAAGCTCCGTACATCCGGCAAACGCGCCGTGATCAATGATCTTGACTCCCTCGGGAATTACTATCGACTTAAGACTCCACTTTGCGGGGTTGAATGCGTAAAAACCAATGATCTTAACGCTTCCGTCATCGGGAATAACCGTGGTAGGCAATCCGATAACAAGCTCGTTTGTACGCAGATCGACAAGGCAGTTGCCTTTGTCGGAATAATTCTTGTTTTCGGGAGAGACCTCGACGCTCGCAAGGTCCATACCGTCATGCCCGTTAAAGAAAAGGGGCTTGATATATTTCAGATTTGCTCCGAAATATACGCTCTCAATGTTCGGGCAAAGATCGATCACACCGGCCCAGATATACTCAACCGTGTCCGAAACAACAAGCCTTTTCACGACCTTGTTTCCGTACGGGTGATCCGCGGGAACGTATGTTGCCTCGTAGTAGGGCTCATTCTTCATCTCGACAACGGGCAGACCGTTATAGTGCGACGCTACGTATACAACCTCGTCGGTACAGCTTCCAAATCCGACAAAGGCTGCGGTTTTCCCGTCCTCTCTGACCTTATAAAGGAGCCCGCGGCTGCCGTCATATTCGGGTGACGATTCAACCGACAGATTGCTGTTATCGCCTTTTGCCGGTGTGAACAGATCAATACTGTCGAATAACGTAACGGTCGTGGGAACAGCCATAGTTAAAAGCAGCAGACACGCCGCAACCGCCGCGGCAAGCTTCCATGCAAAGGCAAAATTCTTCTTTACCTGAGGCACTCTGCCCTTTCGAGCTTCAATCTTTTCGAGCACACCCGATACTATATCGTCGTCAATATAGTCAAGCGACTCGAGCATACGTCTTTTTTCATTGTCTTTTGTTGATTTCATACCGTAAAACCTTCCTTTCCGAGTTCTTTTGCAAGCTTTTTCTTGGTTCGTGAAAGAGACATTTTGACCTTGCCGACCGAGCATCCCTCGATATCCGCGATCTGCGCGTGGCTCATTCCGAACCAATACCGCATGACGAAGATATCCTTATTAGTCTCTCCTATCGTGCGGAGAAAATCGCTTATGACCTTGCCCATCCTTGCCGCATCAAAATCCGCCGCGAGATCGGTGCCGTCTTCTACAGTCGAGAGAAATTCCTCACCGACGAAGGCAACCCTTCCGCCCCTCTTCCAGGTGTTTGAGTCGCGCAAAATCGCATGCGCCCGATTTCGCACGGCTTTACCTATATATGCGCGCAGGTCGTCGGGGCGGTCGGGAGGTATCGCGTTCCAGAGCGCGAGAAGGACGTCGCTGACGCACTCCTCGGAGTCCTCGTGCTGCTCCAAGATATTCGATGCAATATAATAGCAAAGTCCACCGTATTTTTTCTGGGTTTCGGCAATTGCAGCCTCATCGCGGGCGAAGAACAATTCGATTATTTCTTTGTCATCCATGAGCTCACTCCTCTCGATTTGTCCCTTCATCCTATAAGAATCGGTTTGTACCCAAATAGTAACGCTTTTTTTGAAAGGTTTTTGATTTTTGTCAATATGCACAAATAGGCAATGACGGATTTGTTCATATCGACGGGTTTATATAATAATAACATATTCGATTCGCGGAGTCAATAGGCAAATACGATATATCGTGTCGGAAACATAATATACGAAGTTCAGAACTCCGAATAAAGAAGCTCGAGCTCTCC
>JAFXHW010000202.1 GCA_017533545.1 Clostridia bacterium | reverse complement strand
GGGGTAATCCTGATGCTACCGATGAAGAGGTCGTTGCCGCCTGCAAGCTTGCGCAAGCAGATGATTTCATCATGGCGCGCCCCGAAGGCTACAATACCATGATCGAGCAGGGCGGAAGCAACGTATCGGGCGGTCAGAAGCAGCGTCTTTGCATAGCAAGAGCTCTTCTCAAAAAGCCCAAGATACTCATTCTGGACGATTCCACCTCTGCCGTTGATACACGTACCGATGCACTTATCCGTCAGGGTTTCCGTTCATTCATTCCCGAAACCACAAAAATCATTATTGCTCAGCGAATCGCTTCGGTTGAGGATGCCGACAAGATTATCGTTCTTGACGGCGGCAAGATCGTTGCCGAGGGTACCCACGATGAGCTGCTGAACTCGTGCGATATCTACCGTGAGTTGTACGTAAACCAGCATAAGGAGGCTGCTGACAATGAGTAAAAAGACAAAAGATATTAAAAAGCCTCAGAGACCTCCGATCAAAAAAGGTACGCTTTTGCGTATCGTAAAGCTCCTTTTCTCATATTTTCCGGTTTTGCTTCCGATTACGATCGTGTTTATCCTTCTGTCCAGCGCGATAAGCTCGATTAACTCGGTATTTTTGCAGAAGATCATTGCCGTTATTGAAACATGGGTTGAAAGCGGTGATTGGAACAGCGCAAAAGATGAAGTCATTCCCCTAGTTTTAAAACTTGTTGGTCTGTACGCCGCTTCGCTTGCTATGCTTATCACCTACACTCAGCTGATGGCATATATTACACAGTCCTTTATCGCAAGGCTTCGCAAATCCATGTTCAACGGTATGCAGAACCTTCCGATTAAGTACTTTGATACCCATAAGCATGGCGATATCATGTCCTTCTACACTAACGACATCGATACACTGCGTGAGTTTGTTTCCTCTACTATCCCGACGGTTTTGCAGGCATCAGTTGTAGTAATTTCTGTCTTTTGCATAATGGTATACTACTGCGGCCCGCTCACGTTACTTGTT
This sequence comes from Clostridia bacterium, assembly GCA_017533545.1. The sequence continues at coordinate 3,084 of JAFXHW010000202.1, read as the reverse complement.
CTCTCCGGCGTTGTAGCAATGATCCTTGTATCTAAAAAGCTCGGCGGCGGTTCTGCAAAATACTTCATGAAGATGGAAGAGGCTGTAGGTAAGAGCGAGGGCTTCATCCAGGAAATGATGGCGGGACAGAAGGTTGTTAAGGTGTTTAACCATGAAAACAGTGCTGTTGACGATTACGAAGATATAAATCAGAATCTTTACGATGTCTGCCGCCGCGCTGACAGCTACGCAAACACACTCGGACCTATTATCATGAATATCGGTAACGTGCTTTACGTTGCTGTTGCAATGATCGGCGGTCTTCTTCTCCTTTATCATGTACCCAATTTCTCGCTTTCCGGTCTCCCGATCTCCATTTCCATCCTCATTCCGTTCCTCAATATGACAAAGCAGTTTACGGGAAACGTAAATCAGCTTTCTCAGCAGGTAAACTCGATCGCCATGGCAATGGCGGGTGCAAACAGAGTATTTACGCTTATTGACGAGCCCAAGGAAGAAGATGACGGATACGTTACACTTGTTAATGTCAAGGTTGACAGCGAAGGTAAGATAAACGAAACGAGCGAAAGAACCGGTCGTTGGGCATGGAAGCATCCTCATGGCGACGGTACTATCACCTATACCCCCTTGCGCGGTGACGTTCGCCTTGTCAACGTTGATTTCTCTTACGTTGAAGGCAAGCAGGTGCTCTATGATGTTTCTGTTTATGCAGAACCCGGTCAAAAGGTCGCTTTTGTTGGCGCAACCGGTGCCGGTAAGACAACGATAACCAATCTTATTAACAGATTTTACGATATTGAGGATGGCAAGATCCGTTACGACGGCATCAACATCAACAAGATCAGAAAGGCAGATCTCCGCCGTTCGCTCGGCATCGTTTTGCAGGATACAAGCTTGTTTACCGGTACGGTACTTGACAATATCCGATACGGCAGACTTGATGCAACCGATGAAGAGTGCATGGAAGCTGCACGTCAGGTCGGCGCAGACGATTTCATCAGCCGACTCCCCGATAAGTATAACACTATGCTTACAAGCAACGGTGCAAATCTGTCGCAGGGACAGCGTCAGCTCATCTCGATCGCCCGTGCCGCCGTTGCCGACCCGCCCGTCATGATCCTTGACGAAGCAACATCATCGATCGATACCCGTACCGAGGCAATAGTTCAGCGCGGTATGGATAAGCTGATGGAGGGCAGAACGGTATTTGTTATTGCTCACAGACTTTCGACGATTATGAACTCAGACGTTATCATGGTGCTTGAAAACGGCCGCATCATCGAGCGCGGAAATCATGAAAAGCTTATCGAAGAGAAGGGAACTTACTATAAGCTTTACACCGGCGCATTTGAACTTGAATAATCCAATAACAAAGAAAACCGATATCAAACGATATCGGTTTTCTTTGTTATTGAGCTGTTTACTGCCCTGTTCCAGCCGACAATCAAGGCATTTCTTTCGCTTTCTGTCATTGCCGGATTAAAAATATCATAATCCGATTCTGTATCGCCCATGTCGATTCCGACGGCATCGGCTGCCAACATGGCGGCGCCGAGCGCTGTTGATTCGACACATGAAGGACGCATAACAGATTTGTTTGAAATATCTGCTTGAAATTGCATCAGAAAATTGTTTGACGAGGCGCCGCCGTCAACTCGGAGAGTTGATATGCTTATGCCAGTTTCTTTTTCCATCAGAGCGAGAACATCGTGGCTCTGATATGCGATTGCTTCAAGAACGGCACGAATGATATGCCGTCTGTTTGTGCCTCTGGTAATGCCGACAATGACACCGCGCGCATTGGGATCCCAGTAAGGTGCACCGAGTCCTGTAAAGGCAGGTACCATATAAACACCGCCGGTGCTGCTGACTTTCAGCGCCTCATATTCGCTTTCTGAAGATGATGCAATAATATGAAGCTCATCGCGCAGCCACTGTATTGCCGCACCTGCAGAAAATACAGAACCTTCAAGTGCATATGAAATCTTCCCGCCTTTTCCGCAGGCAATGGTGGTAATAAGTCCATTGTTCGAATATACTGCTTTTTCTCCAGTGTTCATAAGTAAAAAGCATCCGGTGCCGTAAGTGTTTTTGGCAGTTCCGGCATCAAAACATCCTTGCCCGTAGAGCGCCGACTGCTGATCTCCGGCGATTCCGGCGATGGCGATCGGAGCTCCGAAAAGCTCGGGAGCGGTATATGCCGCTATCCCTGATGAGGGTACAACAGAAGGCAGGATAGAAGCGGGAATATCAAACTCGCGCAAAAGATCGTTGTCCCAGGAGAGGGAATTAATATTAAAAAGCATCGTGCGTGATGCGTTGGTGTAGTCCGTGATATGAACACGTCCGCCCGTTAGGCGCCAGATCAGATATGTATCGGGAGTGCCGAACGCAATCTCGCCTTTCAAGGCACGCTCGCGCAGTCCTTTGACATTGTCAAACAGCCACATAAGTTTTGTCGCCGAAAAGTAGGCATCCAAAACAAGCCCGGTCTTTTTCCTGATCATGTTTTCCAGCCCGCGCTTGCGCAGTGCGGCACATATATCGGCTGTTCTGCGGCATTGCCAAACTATTGCGTTATAGATTGGCTGACCCGTTTTTCGATCCCAGAGGATAGTTGTCTCGCGCTGATTTGTAATGCCGATGGCGGCAATATCGTCTGCAGTTAGTTCCGCACGGTCAAGTGCAGTCTGTGCCGCACCGTACTGTGATTCCCAAATGTCGTTTGGATTGTGCTCAACCCAGCCGGGCTGGGGATATATCTGTCTGTATTCGTTTTGAGCCGATGCGATAATTTTTCTTCCGTCAAAAATTATGCAGCGCGAGGATGTCGTTCCGCAATCGAGAGACATTATATAACGTGACATTAAATATACCGGCCTTTCGTTTAATTCGTTACAACACAATTGTATACTTTTTTGACACAGTTGTCAACACGAAAAAGGTGCTGAAAATAATTCAGCACCTTTTAAGCTTTAACTAAAGATCAATAGCAATTAACTCTGATTACACCGTCGAGCTTTTTAAGCTTATCAACGGCATTCTCGGGAATATTGCCTTCAAGCTCCATAATGGTATATGCAT
>JAFXHW010000201.1 GCA_017533545.1 Clostridia bacterium | reverse complement strand
GGTGCGCCCGTGTCGCGGTCGAAGAGAATGTTGTTGCACTTGGTATCGTTGTGAGTTACACGGGAGGGCAGCTCTCCGCTGTCACGCAGCGTCTGAAGGGTAGCAAACATTTCTCTGTACTCAGCAAAGAAGGCGATCTCATCAGCAACCTCGGCAGCACGCCCGCAGGGATCTTCTTTGACCTTTTCAAAAAAGTTGTCAAGACGTTTTTTGGTGTTGTGGAAATCGGGAATGGTTTCGTTAAGCTTGTCGAGGGGCATACCCGAAAGCTGCTTTTGGAATGTTCCGAAAGCGCTTCCCATACGTCTCATCATTTCGGCGTCCTCGATCTCGTCGTAGGTTACGCTGTTTTCAATATAGGGGGCAACCCTCCAGAATCCGCCGTCGTCGGTAATAAAGTAGTTTTCGCCGTTTTTGTTGAAGAGAAAACGCAAAACGTCGCATTCTTCGGCCTCTTGTCCGTCAAGCCAGTTGGAAAGCTCACGGATGTTTTCCATTATGATCTTAGGCTCGGAAAAAGCGGTGGTGTTGATTCTTTGTATAATGAATCTGCGTTTTTCTTTTTTGTTTGTAATTGTAAGATTGTATGTGCGGTTAATATGACCGTTAAGCACCTCTTCGATGGTCTTTCTGCCATCGCCGAGGCCGTAAAGCTCGCATATTTCAAAGATATTTCTTTCGAATCTGTTTGTCATAGCACTTTCCTTTTTGTGTTATAAACATAATCGCATGCCTTAATATTATATCCCTTTTTGGACATTGTGTCAAGCAAAAAGATAATTGTTAATATTTGCCTCCCCGATTATTAACATACACCTTGATGTGATAATGTGTTAAAGCGCAATGAAGAATCAGCATGGCATCACTCTTTATTATATGCAAAACGGCAAAAAAATCACCCTTTTTCAAGGGTGATTTTTAAATATCAGTTTTTGGCCCATGAATCAACCATCTCGCCGTTGAGCATCTTAATTGTGTCGGAAATTGCCTTTTCTACGCTGTCGCGCAGGACGTAGAATTCGCCCTCTCCGTTTATGGTAAAGTAACAGCGTCGTGTGGAATAGGGGTAGAATTTGTATTCGAAAACAAGTCCGTCATCTGTTTCAAACCGCAAGGTGCAAAGCAGATCGGAGGTATCGGTCGATTCGGCATAGTCGATAAGCTTTATATCAAGATATGCACGGTATACCTGACGGAAATTCTTCAGATCGGTCTCGTCAAGCACGTTTTGAGTGCTCCTGGGGGTAACCTTCAAATCGTTGTCCTGACCGACGAGGGTAAATGTTTCGGTGCATTTTTCACTGATGATGTCGATTTTCGCAACATCGTTTATGCTGAGCATATAGATGCTTTCGCTGACAAATTCGATAAGATCCCACTCAAGGAAGGAAGTCGAAGAGCCATCTATGAGCGCCAACAGATTGAATGTTCGCGAATACGCGTAACGTGATCCGTCCTTATTGATCTCACTGAAATATACGGTATTGTCTATGCCCGAATAATTAAAATGGAGTTCCCAGGCGGGGCAGGATGTATCGATGCCGTATTCAAGCAGCAATTCATTGTCAAGAGGGAACAGTTCATGCCCTACTGCTATAGTCTCGCTTCCCTTGTAATAGGTGAACTTCTCTAAAATCTCGTTGTATTTGTCGGAGGGCGTATAGTTCGCAGGATATTTCATCTTGTAGATACTGGAGGTGGGCTGATCTTTTAATCCGTTGTCCTCGATGTAATCTATCCATACCTTGTATTCGCCGTTGTGCTTGATGTAAAAGTCGCTAACCTTAAAGTAGTCGTTTTGGCTGGTTGGCAGGCAGAGAATAGGCTCAATAAGACTCTCAAGCGAAGCGAGAAGGGTTGTTTCGAGCGATCCCTCAAGGATGTATACCGCATCTCGTCCGGCATATCGGGCATAATATCCAGCGCCGGTGGGAATAAGGTTTCCGATGTAGACTGTATGCTTTGTACCGTCGATTGTGGTGAGCGTATAGTATGCGGGATCGGAAGCTTCGTCAAGTCCGTACTGCTCCCACTCGGTACATTCGGTGGTGATTCGCTTCATCGAAAGGGTGTATCCCGATGCAACTGCAAGGGAAGAGAGTGAGCTTTTAAGATAAGGAGCGCTTTCCTTGCCCTTGATGTAAAACTCATCGTCCTCGCCGCGGAAGAAGGTGTATCCGCCGTGATCGTTGTGCACCTCGATCTGCTTGATTCCCGCCTGCTCGATGTGCTCGAACATCAGTATGCGGTTGTTCATTCCCAGAACCTCTCCGGGTAAAAGCTCGGGAAGCTCTTCATTTTCGGCAGTCAGCTTTGCAATGAGCGGATTTATGATCAGAAAGTACGCCAAAATCAAAGCAAGCGCACAAATACCGATTATAATTATCAGTTTCTTTTGCTTTTTTAACATGGTTGTGCCTCAAATTTATAAATTCTTGCGTTTGACGAACATGACGATTCCGCAGACCAGGACTACCGAAGGAAGAAGGGCCGTGAGGATAACAGTCCATGTGGTAGCCTGCTGCTGGGTGATGTCAAGTGTTTCATCTTCGAATACGCGGAAATCGATGTCGGCAGGCACTTTTTCGCGTCCCATCGCACGCATTGCAGAGAAGATGATGTCGGCATTGCCGTATGCATTAGACTTTAAGTAATCAGACGAGGTGAAAGAGGTGGTGCCGCAGGCAAGAACGTAGGTTGTGTAGGTTTCGCTGTCAATGATGATGCTGTCCTGGGTTACCGTCATGAGATTGAATACACCCGATGTTTCAGCCGTCGATTCGTCAGTGAAGGAATAAGATTCGGTAGTGGGATAGGATATGAGCACGGGAGATACCGCTCTTGCCGATTTGTCGATAATCTTTTCGTCGTAAAGAATTTCGATGGGCATTGCATAGCGAACTATCGCTTTCGGAACGGTTTCAAGCGTGCGCATAGACGTGGTAAGCGATGCTCCGAGTCCCTCGGTCGCATATTGCGAAACGAGCGAATAGCCGTCAGCGGAAATGGAGTTTACAGAATCCTTGAGTACCGATTTTCCGAACGAAATGCCCCATTCGGAGAGGAACTCATTGAGCTCGGTGAAATCCTGAGTAGCTGCAGCTTTGGGATCCATGAATACCATAAGGCTTCCGCCGCCGTCAAGGAAATCGGCGATCTTGCCAATCTCGTTGACCTCGTCGCGGTATCCCATAAAGTCATATCTGGGACCGTTGATGGCAATAACCTTAGCCTTGGGATCGATCTCTTCTTTCGAAAGGTCGATGGTACGAACGTCATATCCCGCATCTGTGAAAAGCTGTGCCAGCTCGGAGGATGTTGTTGTCTCGCCGTGGCCTACCGTGAAATAGGCTATCGGGTTGTCGTATGCGAGCTGTAATATTGCGGTTGTGAACTGGTATTCGCCTCTGAATGCAAAAACAGAGCCGTCCTGCTCGGAATAGTAGTAAAAACCGTCGTTTGCGAATACTCTGAAGCCGTTGTCGGCAGCGATGATAACGTTTGTGGTCTTTATCTTCGTTGCGGCCGTGGTCATGTACTGATCAACCGCAGTGGGATCGGAGAGCAGGTCGACGTATTCAACGGTCACAAAATCAAATTCCTTCTGATACAAAAGCGCCATCTGATGCACAAGCTTTTGCATATAATCGCTTTCGAGTTTATCGGGCTCGGAGCAGAAAATGATCTTTACATTTATGTCATCCTCGGTGAGGTCAGAAAGAAGATCGCGCGTGGTATCGGAGATGGAATACATCTGCTCACTGGTCATGTCGGTGTACCAGAGCAGGTTGTAGCAAAGGGCAGAGAATATTGCGTTTGCGGCGATGACAAGAGCCACAACCACAACGGTGAATAAAACGGCAGATGAGCCGTATTTGAACTTTTTATCGGCAAAAATGTTCTTTTTTGCGTTTTGCTTTTTCTGCTTGTTCATTTCAGACACCCTCCTTTCAGTTCCAGCGGCGTTTTTCGTAAATACGCACCGTTAAGAAAAGGAATACAAAGGTTATCGAGGCATAGTAGGCGACCGAAGCGTAGTCAAATACGCCTTGCGTGAAGTTGGTAAATCGCCCGAACACAGATATCCAGTTAAGTACCGAACGTATTGCTGCCGAGTCGATAAACTGGTTAAGCGCGTTGCAGAGCAGGGAGAATATCAGAATTGCCAGAGTTCCGATGACTGCGATGATCTGATTTTCGGTAAGCGATGAAACAAAAATTCCTATTGCGACAAATGCCGCGCCCAAAAGCAGTATCGCAATTGAGAAACCGAGAATGGTTACACGCAGATTGGGCAGGACGATGGCATCCGGCTGATAACGGAATAAAACGTAGGTGTTAAGGCAGGAAACGAGGTAGGTAACACCGAACATTGTGTAAGCAGATAAAAATTTCGCCATGATCATCGAGGGAAGGGAAACGGGGGCGCTGAGCAAAAGCTGCTCGGTCTTCATTTTGCGCTCTTCGGAAAGGGATTTCATTGTCAGAAGCGGAACGATGATGGCAAAAACAAAGATGAGCATGGTGTAGTACATGCCGAGGTCAATATTTCCGCCGCTGAGCGCCGACTGAACGGTGAAAAGAGAGAACAAAAATCCGCTTACCGCCAAATAGGCAGCGATGTAGATGTACCCGATCGGCGATGTAAAATATGCGCGCATCTCGCGCTTGTAAATAGCTAACATATTATCGAATTCTCCTTACGTCACTCAAGCGTTTTCGCCGCTGTCGGTCGTGTTTTTGGGATTGATCTTGATGCGCTTTTTCTTTGTTTTGGGCGCATTTTCCGAAAGATCGACAAGCGAAATGAAAATGTCCTCAAGATTCATTCCCAACGCTTCCATACCCAAAATGGGCCAGTGCCTTTCGCTTAAAAGATTGAACAGCGGTTTGCGTATATCAATACCGGCTTCGCTTTCTACAAGGTAGGTGGTGCTGTCGAGTTCATGCTCGGCAAGACTTTCAACGTATGTAACGCCGTTGAGCTTGCCGACAGCCGACAAAATCTCTTTTTGATTTCCGCATATTTTCACCGAGAGGCGGCGGTTTCCGCCAACGATATTGGCAAGATCCTCTGTGCGCTCGTCGGCAACGATGCGTCCTTTGTTGATGATGATAACGCGGTCGCAAGTTGCCTGAACCTCACTTAAAATGTGGGTGGAAAGGATAACGGTGTGGTCGCGGCCCAGCACTCGGATAAGGTTTCTTATCTCGATGATCTGCTTGGGGTCAAGACCGACAGTCGGTTCGTCGAGAATTATTACTTTGGGATTTCCAACGATCGCCTGGGCGATGCCCACACGCTGCCTGTATCCCTTCGAAAGGTGGCCGATTATTCTGTTCTTGACGTCGGAAAGCTTGACAACCTCGCAGATCTCTTCGAGGTGCTTTTCGCGGTTAAATGTGCACTTTTTCAGTTCATAGACAAAGTTGAGGTATTCGATTACCGTCATGTCCATATAGAGAGGGGGCTGCTCGGGCAGATAACCGATGAGCTTTTTTGCCTCCATTGTATTTTCAAGTATATCAAATCCGTCAATCGAGATCGTGCCCGATGTGGAGGACAGATAGCCTGTCAGCATGTTCATTGTTGTCGATTTTCCCGCGCCGTTCGGACCGAGAAAGCCGACGATCTCGCCGTCGCCCACGCTGAAGCTTATATCGTTGACGGCATATTTGTCGCCGTATTGCTTTACGAGATTCTTTATCTTTATCATTATTTATATTCCTTTCGGAAGATTTTACATAAAAAACAGCATTTAAAATCATTATAATATATATTTGTGACAGCAATGTGAATTTTATAT
>JAFXHW010000023.1 GCA_017533545.1 Clostridia bacterium | reverse complement strand
AGTGTCTCCTGACGCATACGAGGTTACATGAAACCCTGTAACCGTCATGGAAACCGCCAATACACTTGCAAAAAACTTTTTCGTTATGATTTCTCCTTTATTTTAATTTACTATATTGTATCACAACTCTAATCGTTTGTCAATGGCGCATATAAGAAACACAGAACTTTGTGCGATCGTTACATTTTTCAAAGAGCGCCGTTTTATCCCTCAAAAAATAGCGTGGCATTATCATGCCACGCGTTACGCTTAGGGGATAATATATTTTATTATTTAAAGCGAGCAGACTTAAGAACAATCAAAACTGCATACATCAAAGCAAAACCAGCAACTACAAGAATTAACCCCAGTGGGTTGCCGGGCTCGCCAGTCTTTATGCTAATCCAAAGCGAGTCAATAAGCGCGGTAATCTCGTCTGGTAGGGCAGTAAATCCTTGCGCGTTTTTTAAGGTTTCCTCGTCGGGGTAGCGGTCTTTGTCATTTGAAATGCTTGGATCCAGGCGATTTTTCACTGCGGTTGAGGGCGACGAATAGCCGATATATTTGATGTTTTCCGCGGCGATTTCCGGCTCGCACATGAAGTTTATATAGGCAAGCGCCTCATTCGGATGTTCCGCGTTCTTCAGGATGCACATCGCGTCGACGATCTTATTCGTGCCTTCCTTGGGCACCACAAAGCCGATATCCTTATTGCGTTGAGCCAAAAGTGCTGCGTCCCCCGAGTAGTACGGCGCCAAGGCCGCCTCGCCGTTGCCCATTTTGTCGAAGATTTGATCCATAACGTATGCTTGCACGAGTGGCTTTTGCGCCTTTAAATCCTCCGCGGCACGAAGCCAATCAGTTTTATTCCTTGTGTTCAAGGGGATTCCGAGGCGAATTTGAGAAATCGCAAAAGCATCCCTTGGATTGTCGAACATCAGGATTTTCCCGGCATATTTGGGGCTCCACAGGATGTCCCAGTTGATGTCCGCCTCCGACTCGGTGACCATCTTCTTGTTGTAGAAAATGCCAACTGTGCCCCAGGTGTACGGCACGGAGTACGCGTTTGTCGGGTCGTAGGCGGGATTCATAAACGCATCATCTATGTGAGCGGCATTCGGCAACTTCGAGAAATCAAGCTTTTTTAGCATGTCGTGCTCAATCATCTTCGAGACCATATAGTCCGACGGAATGACCACATCGTAGTTCGTACCGCCGTTTTGAAGCTTCGCAAAAAGCGCCTCGTTACTTTGAAAAGTGCTGTAATTTACACGAATCCCGGTTCGGCGCGTGAACTCCTCGTTCACGTTCAGACCGCCGTCGGAGCCGTCCGAGATGTATTCGCCCCAATTGTATACGTTTATGGTTACCGCAGAGGTTTTGTGACTTTTATAGAGCAGAACGCCACCTACACTCGCTGCAAGAATCAAAATAATCGTAAAAATTGCAACTAACTTTTTTTTCAACGCATTTCTCACCCAAATTCAATCAATTTTCTCGGCCGTCGCTTGCCGAATGTTGACCACTATCAGCAAAATCAGCACCACCACAAACAATATCGTCGAGAGCGCGTTTATCTCCGGACTGACGATTTTGCGCGTCATTGAGTATATCGCGATAGGTAACGTTTGCGTCGTGCCGCTGGTGAAGTAGCTGATCACAAAGTCGTCGAGCGACAGCGTGAACGCCATTATCATGCCCGTTATGACGCCCGGCATGATGTCTGGTAAAATCACTTTGACGAACGCCCTCGCCGGGGGGCAGCCTAGATCTTGTGCGGCCTCGTAGAGGTGCGGGTTTATCTGTCGGAGCTTTGGCAGGACTGATAAAATTACGTACGGCAGACAAAAGGTTGTGTGCGCGAGAATTAGCGTGACAATGCCCGGCTTGAAGATGCCCCATGTGTTGTACGCGAACACGAATAGCAGCATCAGCGAGACGCCCGTTACGATTTCTGGGT
>JAFXHW010000200.1 GCA_017533545.1 Clostridia bacterium | reverse complement strand
TCATGGCGGTGACGCTCGGCCACGGGGTGGACAGACTATTGCGTGAGCTTGAAAGCGTATCGCTTGCAGAGCGTTTTATCACCGATGCTCTTGCATCGGCATTTGCAGAATCGGCTTGCGATTTTGCGCAGCAAGCCATAACCGAGGGCTATTGCTGCCGCACTCGCTTTTCTCCGGGATACGGCGACCTGCCGCTTGAGATCCAACGCCCCCTTCTTGACATGCTTTCAGCGCAAAAGCTGCTTAATATCACATTGAATCAAAGCCTTTTCATGTCACCGGTAAAATCTGTTACCGCCATCATCGGCTGTGATTTTTAAAACTTCAAGGAATGCAAATATGAAGAATTTGAGAGATTTGATAAAGAGTCAACGCCTCTATTTTGACGGCGGATTCGGCACCGTGCTTCAGAGCATGGGACTTAAAGCCGGCACACCTCCCGAAAGCTGGAATCTGACCGATCCTGACAAGGTTACCGCCCTTCATAAGGCATATATCGATGCGGGAAGCAACATTATAACCACCAATACCTTTGGGGTAAACCGTTCAAAATACGATAATTACGAAGAATACATAAATGCGGCAATTTCCTGCGCCAAAGCGGCTGCAAACGACCGCTGTTTTATCGCATTTGATATCGGTCCTTCGGGTAAGATGCTCGAGCCGCTCGGCGATCTTTCGTTTGAGGATGCCGTTGATCTGTTTAAGGCTAATGTGAAGGCAGCCGTCAATGCAGGCGTCGACTGCATCATCATTGAAACGATGAACGATGCCTACGAAACAAAGGCGGCAGTGCTTGCGGCAAAGGAAAGCTGCGATCTGCCCATTTTCGTCACCAACGTATACGATAAAAGCGGCAAGCTGATGACGGGTGCCGATCCCGAGGCTATGATCGCCATGCTTGAAGGTCTTGGCGTCAGCGCGCTCGGACTCAACTGCTCATTCGGCCCCGACGTAATGCTCCCCCTCATCGACAGGTTCGTAAATAATTCCTCTTTGCCCATTATAGTCAATCCCAATGCGGGACTTCCTCAGATAGTCGACGGCAAGACGGTGTTCAACATATCCCCCGACGAGTTTGCATCGTATATGCAAAAAATCGCGCAAAAAGGCGCATCGTTGCTCGGCGGATGCTGCGGAACAACACCCGAGCACATCAGAAAAACGGTTGAAGCGACAAAAGATATCCCCCTTGCTCCCCTCTCAGACAAGGGAAAAACCGTCGTTTCGTCGTACACGCACGCAGTAAATATTGAAAACAAGCCCATCCTTATCGGTGAACGCATAAATCCCACCGGTAAATCAAAGCTCAAGCAGGCGCTCCGCGACAAAAATTTCAACTACATTTTAAACGAAGGACTCCGTCAGGCAAAAAACGGCGTGCATATTCTCGATGTCAACGTCGGACTGCCGGAAATTGACGAGATCGACATAATGCAGCAGGCAGTCAAGCGGCTGCAGGCCGTTTGCGATCTGCCGCTGCAGATCGATTCCTCCAACCCTGCCGTGCTTGAAAGATCGATGCGGATCTATAACGGCAAGCCGCTTATTAATTCGGTAAACGGCAAGCAAAAGAGCATGCACGAGGTATTCCCCCTCGTCAAAAAATACGGCGGTGTTGTCATCGCGCTGACTATGGACGAAAACGGAATCCCGAGCAGCGCCGATGAGCGCGTGGCTATTGCCGAAAAAATAGCATCGCAAGCTGCAGAATACGGCATTGGGAAGAAGGACATCATCGTCGATCCTCTCTGTCTTACCGTATCCTCCGATTCAAAGAGCGCACTTGTCACTCTTAAATCTGTAAAGATGCTTGCCGAGCGCGGCTTTAAAACAAGTCTCGGCGTTTCGAACATATCATTCGGTCTTCCCGAAAGAGAAAAGATCAATACCTCGTTCTTCAATTCCGCACTTGAAAACGGGCTTAACTGCGCCATTATGAACCCCTTCTCCGAGGGCATGATGGACGTTTACTACTCTTTCTGCGCGCTTCACGATATGGACAGCGCCTGCGCCGAATATATTGCCTACGCCTCCTCCAACACCTCTCCGCAAAAGACTGCAAAGATCGATGCGAAGCTTTCACTTTCCGACGCAATCATTCAGGGACTCAAGGACAGTGCGGTATCGACAACCAAAGAGCTTTTAGAAAGCACCGCTTACCTTGATATCATAAATTCGCACATTATCCCCGCATTAAACGAAGTAGGCAAGAGCTTTGAGGCGAAAAAGAGCTATCTGCCGCAGCTCCTTATGAGCGCAGACGCGGCTTGTGCGGCCTTTGAGGAAATAAAGGCAAAGATGTCGGAAAACGATGCCAACAACGGCAGAAAGATAATACTTGCGACCGTCAAGGGAGATATCCACGACATAGGCAAGAACATCGTTA
>JAFXHW010000199.1 GCA_017533545.1 Clostridia bacterium | reverse complement strand
GGCTCACCGCCGCCGCCGCACTTCCCCGCATCACATCGGACGTCGCTCCCGACTACATCTACCTTCCCGAGGTTGATTTCAGCTACGAGCAGTTCTTTGCCGACGTCCGTGCCGCTCTCGAGCGTCACCCCAACGTTGTAATCGCTGTTTCCGAGGGTATTCACTTTGCCGACGGCTCTCTTGTCGGTGCGGCTACCCAGAGCGGCGTAGTTGACGCATTCGGACATGCTTACCTCAGCGGCACCGGCAAGGCACTTGAGCTTGCCATCAAGGACGAGATCGGCTGCAAGGTCCGCTCCGTTGAGCTTAATATTCTCCAGCGCTGTGCTTCGCACATCGCATCGAAGACCGACCTTGAAGAATCCGTTATGATCGGCCGTGCAGCAGTATTTGCAGCTGCCGAGGGCGAAAGCGGCAAGATGATGACCTTCAAGAGAGTATCCGATGCTCCCTACAAGTGCGAAGGCGCTCCCGAGGATATCGAAAAGATCGCCAACCTCGTTAAGAAGGTTCCCGCAGAATTCATCAATGCCGAGGGCAACAACGTCACCGACGAATGTGCAAAGTATCTCCTTCCCCTTATCGAAGGCGAGACCATGCCCGAGTTCAAAAACGGTGTTCCCGTTCACTTCGTAATCCCCAGATAAATCGGAGTACTTGCCATGAATATGCACGAGCTTATCCTTAAAAACCGCTCCTACCGTTGGTTCGACCCAAGCACTCCCGTAACGCGTGAGCTTGCTCTTAAATGGATCGACAACGCGCGACTCACAATGTCGTCTATCAACATTCAGCCCATCAAGTACTTTATCTCCTGCGATGCCGAAACAAACGCGAAGATCCGCCCGCACACACGCTGGGCAGGTCTTCTTCCCGAGTTTGACGGTCCCGAAGGAGAAAACAATCCGAGCTGCTATATCGTTGTCTGCGTTGACAATGCGATAAAAAATACCTCGCTTGAGCGCTTTGCCAAGGACGTCGGCATCGTGTCGCAGACCATCATGCTCAGCGCTGTTGAAGACGGATTCGGCGGCTGTATGATAGGCAACTGCGACCGCGAGGATCTTCAGAAATTGCTTTCACTTCCCGAAAGCTGCAAGATCAGCCTTGTTCTTGCTATGGGCAAGCCCGGCGAAGAGATCATTCTTGAAGAGATTGAAAACGGTCAGGACAGCGCATACTACCGCGACGAAAATTTCGTGCATCATGTTCCCAAGCGCAAGCTTGAAGATGTAATTTTATAATATCAATGATTCAGCCGCACCGTTTGGTGCGGCTGTTTTTATTACAATCGTGTAATATATTGCTTTTTAGACAAATCAACACAGCAGATATCTCTTTTTATTGACATGGTAAACTAATTATGGTATAATATGAGTATATACTGATGCTGATAAAGTAAAGGTTATACAGTAATACAACGAAGAACCACCACTTGCCAGGAGAAAAAATATGAAAACATTAAAAATAATATTAATATGCTTGTGTGTTATTTCCATTTTAGTTCCGATTATTATAACGGGTATTAGCATCCGTATGCAAGGCTACTACAAAGCTCAAATTGATGGAACACTTACTAAAGAAGAAACTGATGAGCTTCTACAAAAGAAGAAATTTTGGGCAAACGTTAACGAATCCTATGTTTATGGTGTGTGTGGGTATTCTGTTCTTGCGGTTTCCCT
>JAFXHW010000198.1 GCA_017533545.1 Clostridia bacterium | reverse complement strand
GCGTTGCGATAATCAGTTTTTTGTAGGTGATTTCGCCGTGGTTTGTAACTGCCTTGCGCGGCATTAGCTCCGCAACCTTGGTATGCTCATGGATTGGCAGGTCTTTTGCGATATTATACAGAAATTTTAAGGGGTGAAACTGCGCTTGATCTTTCACACACACCGCGCCCGCAACTTTGAGGGGAAGTTCTTTTGCATCCGAAAACTCTGCTTTCACACCGATACGGTTAAGTGCGGTAACCTCTTTTTCAATTTTCTTGCGGTCATTTAAGGAATAGACGTAGGAATCCCTTGTTTCATAGTCGCAATCGATATTCTCGCAAAGTCGGGCATATTCCTTGCACGCTTTTTTCTGTGCCTCCACGTAAAGCCGAGCCTTATTCTCTCCAAAACGACGTATCATTTTATCGTAGATCAATCCGTGTTGCAGGGTGATCTTTGCCGTAGTGTTTTTTGTAATGCCGCCGCAGATCTCGGTCGCTTCCACCGGCAGACAATCCACGCCGGCGTTTCTGAGCTTATAAGCGCACAAGATTCCCGCAATTCCGCCACCGATGATCAATACATCGGTGCTTTTGTTTCCCTGCAAGCTATCAAACCGCACCCGCGGAGCGTCCGTTTCCCAAATCGATTCCATATCAATCCTCCGAGCTTTAATATGATTAGTTTGGGTCGTTTTTATAGCGGCTATACGCATACTTTCTTTTGAGCATTTTGGAAACTTCTCTGAAACGCTCCTTTTTATTGCTTATTACGCAAAACTGTGTAGCATTTAGTTTTTTATTTTTAGCAAAACCTATTATACCTACACCTTCAGCACACAATCGTAGGCTTGTTTTCCTATTGAATTCAGCCTTTTATTTTTATGTATCAGCAGATAATGCGTTCTGCTGAAATTTGCGTCGGGGACGGCGATCTCCTTCATTGTTCCGTTTTTCAGATGCTCCCAGACAAGGCCTTCGGGTAAAATGGCGACGCCGAGTCCCGATTCGACGGAGGATATCAGGCATTGATTGCTTGCGGATTCGATCATGGGCTTTGCGGAATAACCGAAGAAGGAAAGTGCTCTGTCAAACATATCTCTCGAAGCACTTCCTTCTTCACGAAGCAGAAGCGGATTTTTTATCAGCTCCGATAGCGAGGTGCTGTTCGGTGCTTCAAAGTCCGAGCTGCAGACGGCGACGATGCGGTCGACGGCAAAGCGTGTTGCGTTCAGATACGGTGAATCAATTTCGCCCTCGACGAAACCGAAATCAAGATTTCCGTTTTCAAGCTCTTTTTCGATAAAAGACGTCTTGTTTATAACTACCGTCGGCTCGATCACGGGGATCTGCTTTTTCAAGGCATTGATATATTTCGGCAAAAATGTCTTGCCGAGAGTCAGCGAGCATCCGATGCGTATCTTCGGATTACTGCCCCCTTCGATTGCAAGCTCTTCGAAATCCTCAAAGCCCGCAATCACCTCTTTTGCCTTTACAAGTAGCCGTTTTCCCATATCGGTAATGACAAGCCGCTGGTTTATGCGGTCAAAAAGAATGACGTTATAGTATTTCTCAAGCTCGGAAAGCGTGGTGCTTACGGCGGGCTGTGCGATGTGCAAAGCCTCCGCCGCCTTGGTCACTCCTCCGTGTTCGCATATAGCAACGAATATTTTCAAATGCCTCAGGGTCATCTCGCACCTCATAATATTTTGGTTAATAACTTTATAATATTATACTATTTTACTTATCGATTGTCAAGGTGTATAATTAAATAAGGGAAAGGAGCGATCGGAAATGTTACCCGAAGCATTGTTTTTGAACGTCCATATGTACGGAATTATGGTATCCGTCGGTATTTTGTGCGCTTTCGGCGTTCTTTATCTGTACGGAAAGAAATTGCAAATTGAAAGGGCGTTTGTCGATTTCATATTTTATGACAGCTTAGCCTCCGTTGTCGTCGGTATGGGCTCGGCGGCGCTTTTTCAAGGACTATACGATTATATCAAAGATCCGTCACTCGGATTCCGCCTCGGCGGCGGTATAACCTTTATCGGCGGTATGATCGGCGGAAGTATATGTTTTCTTTTGATCTATTTTGTGTTCCGAAAAAAACTTACCGCGCGTCTGACAGAGATAGTTTCGCTTTTACCGTGCTGTATTACCGTTGCCCACGCCCCGGGAAGAATTGGTTGCTTCTTCGCGGGATGCTGTTACGGCAAGGAAACCGAATGCTTTCTCGGCGTGAAATTTCCGAATCTCTCCGATCCCGTGCATCCCACGCAGCTCTATGAGGCGGCGTTTCTTTTCCTCCTTTTTACGCTTGCCTCATATCTGCTCTTGAAGAAGAAATTTTGGGGCAATATGAGCTTATACCTCATCGGATACGGCATATTTCGTTTTCTGATCGAGTTTATCCGCGGTGATGAGAGAGGAAAGCTGATCGGCACACTTACTCCGTCCCAGTTCTGGGCGCTCATTATGATCGCGCTCGGAGCCGTACTGATTCCGATCATGTACAAAAAGCATAAAACATATAAGGAGCACGCATGAAACCATCACTCAAAAAGCATCTGACACTTTTCGCCTCCACTCTCAAGCTCAGCGCTTGCACGTTCGGCGGCGGGTTTGTTATCATTCCGCTGATGCGAAAAAAATTTGTCGATCAGCTTCATTGGATCGACGAACGCGAAATGCTCGATCTCGTTGCGATCGCGCAGTCCTCTCCCGGTGCGATCGCGGTCAATGCCTCGATAATCGTCGGCTACCACGTTGCGGGTATATCGGGTGCGTTGATAGCGGCTGTGGGTACGGTATTGCCGCCGCTTGTCATTATTTCAATCCTCTCCTTGTTTTATCAGGCGTTTCGCGACAACGAGATCGTCAATCTGATCATGAAAGGTATGCTTGTGGGAGTTGCGGCGGTAATATGCGACGTTGTGATCAATATGGCGAGCGGGATCATAAAAGAAAAGCGATTCCTTCCCATTTTAATTATGGCAGCATCCTTTATTGCCGGCTTTGCTTTTGACGTAAACATCGTAATAATTATTCTTTGCTGCGGAGTTATCGGGGCAATCGACACTCTTTATCGTAACAGAAGGCGGTGAAAAGCATTGATATATATTGAATTATTCTTGTGCTTTGTTCAGATAGGACTTTTCAGTATAGGCGGCGGATATGCCGCGATGCCCTTGATACGCGAACAGGCAGTGGAAATGCGCGGTTGGTTGACCATGACACAGTTCGGCGACATTATGACGATCTCCGAAATGACACCGGGACCGATAGCGATCAATTCGGCAACATTTGTCGGAATACAGGTCGCGGGTATTCCGGGAGCGATCTGTGCAACACTCGGATGCATTTTTCCATCCTTGATAATAGTACTTGGGCTCGCATTCATCTACTACCGCTTCAAAAATTTGAATATTGTTCAAGGCGTGCTCGCGGGTTTGCGTCCGGCGGTGATCGCCATGATCGCGTCTGCGGGTATCTCGCTGATCCTTATGGCATTCTGGGGCGAGCAGGATCTGTCGTGCATTCGGGAGATTCCCGATCTTGTCGCGGTATTCCTTTTCGCTGCGGGATCGTTTGTACTGCGAAAATGGAAGGTAAGCCCCATCTACGTGATGGGCGGATGCGGCCTTGTCGGGCTGATCCTGTACTCAATCATCTAAAGGAGATTCAAAATGAAATACAGTATGAGATCCAATATTTTATTTGATGAAAAGAACAATAGGCTCGCTTACATACACGCATCTGCGTCATATCTCAAAAGCAAGATACGCTCCGCGGACGGAGAAATAATAAGCGCGGAGTTTCGTATGAATTCGTCTTATGATGCGCGCGACCACGAATACGTGGTCTTCGACAGAGCATCAAATGTGCTTGCCGCCGCAAAACCGCAGTATTCGGATTCGGATGATCCCATGCTCCACGGTTGGCCGCTGAACCGCGCCCCGCTTGTTGACAGTTTAAGTATTACCGTTAACGGAAATGATTTTGATCTATCGAGGATCGGATATCCGAAATATGAGATAAGGGACGCCTCGGGAAAATTCGTGCTCGGTTTGGGATATTCGCCGCTGATGAAGACCTGGAGCGTGAACGGAACAAATTGCTTTTCGCCGTTATTGATATGCGGAATAATATGCTTCTGCAAATATCTCGAATTTGAAAACGAGGCTGTGTTTCTTTGATTACAGCGTATCGGATTTTGCCCGATGACTTAACGGATTTTCGCATAAATATTATCTGAATCATCGTCAAAAAACCTCTGCAGAGTGATTCCGCAGAGGTTTTTCCTATAAATCAGTTAATTTTCGCGTCTACGTAGACGGGGCAATGGTCGGAGATGGCGAGGGCGGTTTCGTCGTCGGGGATGCAGTGGACGAGGATTTTTACTGCGTCAGAGGTGACGAAGACGAAGTCGATGGGTGTGCCCTCGGGGCAGGGGCGGCCGGGGACGCCGTGGAAGGAGTTGATGCCGGTGGTCGCGCTGATGGTCGCAATGTCGGCGCTGTCGGGCAGGACCTTCTTCATATTCCGGATCGAGTCGCTTTCCGGGTGGGCGTTGAAGTCGCCGGTGACGAAAACGGGGAGTTC